>NZ_CEYNTP010000052.1:0-13235 GCF_982873095.1 Lentiprolixibacter sp.
TGCGGCGCCCCAAATGTTGCAGCAGGTCAAAAAGTACCTGTGGCCACTATCGGCGCCACCTTGTATACTCCTGAAGGAGAAGCCTGGGTGATCAAAAAAGGTAAGATCCGCGGCGAGGAAAGCCAGGGAATGATCTGTGCAGAAGATGAGCTAGGACTTGGCGAAAGCCATGAGGGGATTATGGTCCTCAGCGAAGACCTGAAGCCTGGGACCCCCTGTTCCGAAATATTTGAAATCGAGATAGACGAGGTGTTTGAGATAGGCCTGACCCCAAACCGATCGGACGCCATGAGTCATTTTGGAGTAGCACGGGATTTAAAGGCCGGGCTCCTTCAGCAGGAAGTCCATACCGGCCTTATAACGCCGTCAGTTAGCAATTTCAGTGTTGCCAACAGAAGCCTGAAGATAGATATTGATGTCCGGGATGCACAACTTGCCCCCAGGTATTGCGGCCTTACTATAAGCAATCTCATTGTAGAAGCCTCCCCAGACTGGCTTAAAAACAGGCTGAAGGCCATCGGATTGAGTCCGATAAATAATGTTGTAGACGCTACTAATTACGTGCTTCACGAACTCGGTCAGCCCTTACACGCCTTCGATGCACAAAGGATATATGGAAATAAGATCGTAGTGAAACGGGCAGAGGCCGGCTCAACCTTTATGACCCTGGATGGAGAGGAACGGGAGTTACATGCGGAAGACCTGATGATCTGTGATGAGGAGAAGCCCATGTGTATTGCCGGAGTTTTCGGGGGTATCAATACAGGAGTTACCGAGGATACCAAGGCCATCTTTTTGGAAAGTGCTTATTTTGACCCTGTTTCCATCAGGAAAACCGCTAAGCGTCATGGCTTAAATACGGATGCATCTTTCCGGTTCGAACGCGGGATCGATATCAACAATGTAGAGTATGCCCTCAAGCGTGCGGCTTTGTTGATTTGCGAAATTGCAGGGGGGGATATTTCTTCGGATATCATTGATTTGTACCCGAAGAAAATGGACGACCAGCAGGTATTCCTGACCTTTGAAAAGATCAATACGCTTATCGGTGAAGAAATTCCCCGCGATAATATCAAAACCATCCTCGCATCTTTAGACATTCAGGTTAAAAGCGTTACCGAAACCGGCCTGGGACTGCTTATTCCCTTCTATCGGGTGGATGTGCGCCGCGAAGTGGATGTTATTGAGGAAATCCTGCGTGTGTATGGTTATGACCATATCCATATCCCGGAAAAGCTGACCGCTTCTATTGCACCATCTTCGAAATTCGAAGATTACAAACTGGAAAATGCTGTCGGACAGCTATTGGCTGCAAATGGGTTTTTCGAAATCCTTTCGAACAGTCTTACCAATCCCGAATACGGGGCTTTGCTGGGAGAAGAATCGGAACAGGAACAAACAAGGATCCTGAATCCCCTGAGTTCAGATCTGTCTGCGATGCGGACATCCATGCTTTTTTCCGGCCTGGAAGCAGCCGCCCACAATCTGAACCGGCGCCGGAACAATTTGCGTTTATTTGAATTTGGAATGACCTATCACCCCAAAGGAGAAGCGTATAAGGAAGTGAAACACCTCTCCCTCCTGCTGAGCGGATCTCGATATAACCAGGATTGGACGACCCCTGCCAGGGAAATGGACTTCTACTATCTGAAAGCTGCCTGCAAGCTGGTGCTGGATCGCTTTGGCATGGAAGGATATGAAAGCAAGGATACATCAAACCCTATTTATTCTGAAGGCCTGGATTATTTCGATGGGAAAACCCATTTAGTATCCCTGGGAGTGGTGCGGAGCGACCTCCTGAAAGAATTTGAAATAAAACAGGAGGTACTGTTTGCTGACTTCCAATGGGAAGCCCTTACAAAAAGAGCCTCCAGAAAAGTTATCAGCTACCGAGAAGTCCCCAAATACCCGGACGTAAAACGAGATTTTGCACTACTTCTGGATGATGAGATCCCATTTAAGCGCATCCGTGAAATTGCTTTTCAAACAGAGAAAAAGTTGCTTAAGAAAGTTCATTTGTTCGATGTTTACACGGGCAAGAACCTCCCAAAAGGCAAAAAGTCCTACGCGGTTAGCTTTACCCTTCAGGACGAGCAAAAAACACTGACGGATAAACAGATAGATAAGATCATGAATAAACTGAGGGGCAGGTATGAAAAAGAACTGGGGGCAGAATTGCGCTAATCCGGTGTGGCGGGAAGGATAACCGAGTCAATTACATGTACCACCCCGTTGCTAAGGTTGGTTTCTTCGGTCTTGATACGGGCAGAATTCCCTGAGCAATCCATGAGCAGAATATCTGTACCTTCCAGGGTTGCCAGAATTTCATTACCCTGGACGGTTTTGAAGACTGCACTACCCTTTCCGTTGGCCATGGCCTGCAGAATCCTGGAGGCAGTGATTTGCCCTACTACCATGTGATAGGTAAGGATGCGGACAAGTTCCTGCTTGTTCTCAGGGGCTAGCCATTCCGATAAGGTTTTAGTTGAAAATTTTTCGAAAGCTGTGTCCGAAGGGGCAAATATGGTGATGGGCCCATGACTGGCAAGGAGGTTGTCCAATTCTACCAGCCGTACCGCCTCAAGAAGGGTCTGGTGGTTTTTTGAAAGTACGGGACTATGTAAGATCGACGGTTTGGTTATGGCAACATTTCGCTCCGTGTTGGTGTATTGCCCTGAAGCAAAGGCTGTTGAAAAACCAAAAAAAAGTAAGGCAATGTATCTCCGCATTTGCATATTAGTGTTCCGTAAGCTTTTCAGGGCCGCTATCGACGAACGGTAGCGAAAGATCGACAATATACAATCTAGGACCAGTTACTGCAGGATTCCCTCCTAAAAACTTATTCACATTAACATAATATTAACATTTTTTAACGCATCGGGGCATTTGATGGAAAAAGATGGATTCTTTATTTTTGGGGCAATTGCTAAAAAAAGAAAATGTTACCACGTACGAATATTGAAAGAAAGCTTCAGCTTTTGCGGGAGAGGAGCGCAGAGGAAGACCGCATCATTCAGGAAGTCTACGAACTCCTGAAGCGAGAAACCCCGGAAGACCGCATTACTGCAAATATCTCAGGAGGAAAGGGAACCATAGAAAATCAATTTGATTTTGACCTCCTTGAAACCAAAAACATATTTCATATTGATCAGATAAAGGAGATCTGTATCAATTATCGCCTGCGGTTTTTGGATACACGTTACTTCAAAGGGGAAATCCCGAAGGAAGCGATTTCAAAGATCAAACATCTGGAAAGGGAGCACAATACTGAAATCAAAGGTTTCAAGATCATCGCCCCTTCCAAACTCTTCAAATTAGAGGACAAGGACGATCCCCTCTTGTTCGCCCCTATCGGCAATGGCTACTATTATCTGATCCACAAATGGGGGACTGACTTAAATCCACTCAGGAGGGTTTTGGTATGGCCATTTAAAAACATTATGAACCTCACCGCCCTGGTGCTGCTTATTAGCTACCTGGCGACACTGATGGTGCCGGAAGGGTTGTTTTCGAAATCCAGCTCAAGCGCTGAGTTTTGGATCATATTCTTCTTTATGTTCAAATCAGTAGCTGCCGTAGTGATATTTTACGGATTTGCCCTAGGGAAGAATTTCAACCCGGCTATTTGGAACAGTAAATATTTCAACGCCTAAATGAAAAAGCACTTCATTTTGAAGTGCTTTTTTTTAGACCATGACACTGTACAACTTCTCGCGTTGCTCTTTGATACCCGGGTCTTCCAGATAGTCATCCAGTGACAAATACCTGTCTATGATGTTTTTCGGAGTTATTTCTATTATCCGGTTAGCCACCGTCTGGGCAAACTGGTGATCATGGGTAGTGAAAAGTACTGTTCCCTTGAAGTTTTTCAAGGAGTTGTTAAAAGCAGTAATGCTCTCAAGGTCGAGGTGGTTGGTAGGTTCATCGAGCAACAGTACATTGGCACGCAACATCATCATCCTGCTCAGCATGCACCTCACTTTTTCTCCCCCGGAGAGTACGGTGCACAGCTTTAGTGCCTCTTCTCCGCTAAACAACATCTTACCCAGGAATCCCCTGATAAACACCTCTTCTTTCTCCTCGTCTGTCTTGGCCCATTGCCTCAACCAATCCACAAGATTGATCTGCTCCTGGAAAAATCTGGAATTATCTGCCGGCAGGTAGGCTTGTGTGGTGGTTATTCCCCACTGGTACTTTCCGGTATCTGCCTTTCGGTTCCCCATGAGGATCTCGTAAAAGGCAGTGGTGGCACGGGAATCACGGGAAAGTATGGCAACCTTATCGCCTTTGGCAAGGTTTAAATGCACATTCTGAAAGAGGATTTCCCCTTCATCTGACCTGGCGGAAAGGTTTTCAATATTCAATATCTGATCCCCCGCTTCCCTTTCCCGATCAAATATAATAGCCGGGTAGCGCCTGCTCGAAGGTTTAATATCTTCTACGCGCAATTTATCCAGCATTTTTTTTCGGGAAGTGGCCTGTTTGCTTTTTGCCACATTGGCACTGAACCGCTGTATAAATTCCTGCAACTCTTTTGCCTTTTCTTCGGCTTTTTTGTTTTGCTGAGCCCGTTGCCTTGCGGCGAGCTGACTACTCTGGTACCAGAAACTGTAATTCCCAGAAAAGAGATTGATCTTTCCAAAGTCAATATCCGCAATATGCGTACAAACGGCATCCAGAAAGTGACGGTCGTGTGAAACCACAATTACGGTATTTTCATAATCCGCCAGAAAGTCCTCCAGCCAGTCGATCGTTTCAAAGTCCAGGTCGTTGGTAGGCTCATCCATGATCAGGACATCCGGATTACCAAAGAGCGCCTGGGCCAGCAATACCCGCACCTTCATCTTAGCATCCATATCACCCATCTGGGTGTAGTGAAAGCTCTCCGGTATTCCCAGGTTGGAAAGTAAAGCCGCCGCATCACTGTCGGCATTCCATCCATTCATCTCCTCGAAAGTCACCTGGAGTTCCCCGATGCGATCGGCATTTTCATCACTGTAATCGGCGTACAGTTCGTCGATCTCCTTTTTAATTTCGTAAAGCGGTTTGTTTCCCATCACCACTGCTTCCAGCACTCCGTATTCATCATAGGCATTGTGGTTCTGTTCCAGTACAGACATACGTTTACCGGGCTCCAGATGCACATGTCCCGAAGTGGGATCATTGCTGCCTGATAGAATTTTAAGGAAAGTGGATTTTCCCGCTCCGTTGGCACCAATAATGCCATAGCAATTCCCCTGTGTGAAACTCACATTCACCTCATCAAATAATACCCGCTTGCCAAATTGCACGCTGAGATTGGTTACCGAAAGCATAGGCTCGTTTTAAAATTTGCGCAAAAATAGTCAAAATTTATAAGGTGCAAACAACGATCTTATCCTCCTTTTTTCGGGAAAACCTTAACGAAATCCTCCCATTTTTAACGCCCTATTAACAGCAACGGTTCCAACGTTTATATAGTTTTGTTGAGAGACCAACTGCCCTAAGTATATGACGAGATTTTTATTTTGCCTGCTGGCGCTTTTCATTTGGAGTTGCGGGGAGAGAGGAATGGAGAACTCCTCGGTTTTTTTTGCAGGTGAGATTGTAAACCCTACCAATGACAAGGTGGTACTCTTCCGGGGGGATCAACCTCTGGATACGGCATATCTGGATCAGTTTAACCGCTTTGCCATCCGGCTGGACTCCGTTGAGGAGGGCCTTCACCATTTCCAGCACCATCCCGAAGAACAATACGTATATCTCGAAAGAGGGGATAGTATCCAATTACGCCTCAATACCATAAATTTTGATGAGTCCCTGATGTTTTCCGGAAAAGGTGAGGAAATCAACAATTTTATGGTTGAAATGTTCCTGGCCAATGAAAAAGAGGAAATGCAAATCTACAGGCTCTACCAACTGGAGCCCATCCGTTTTGCAGCTAAGATAGACTCCCTGAGGGAAGCGAAACTCAATAGTTTAGAAGAGCTGAATGAAGAAGTAGCATTATCCGAAGGTGCATATGAAATGGCAAAAGCCGGTATCGTATATGGCACCTATATTTACATGGAGGCCTACCCGTTTTACCACAGAAAGAATACACGAGAAACCACCATTCATCAGCTGCCTGAAAATTTCTATGCGTATCGCGAAAACATCAATTTCAATCATGAGGGCCTAACCTATTTGCGGCCGTACTACAATTTTATGAAATATCACCTGGGCAACCTCTCTTACATGAATTGTAGGAGCAATTGCGGGGATATGGAAAAAAACACAAAGAAATTACACTTTAACAGGCACCAGCTTGTACTTATTGATAGTCTGATACAGCAAAAAGAACTCAGGGACAACCTGTTCCGCAACGTGGCCGTTGATTATCTGCTAAAGCACGACAGTGAAGAGAACATGGAACAGTTCATTGCTGATTTCCACAAGTTATCGGCCAATAACCGGCATATGAAGGAGATCAATGCCCTTTATGATGGTATCATGCGCATGCAGCCCGAAAAAGAACTCCCTGAACTGGTATTGTATTCCGCCGAAGAGCAGCCCGTTAGCCTGGCAGATATTTCCCGTGGCAAGAAAACTATCTTTTATTTCTGGTCAGGCAGCGAAATGGGGCATTTCAGAAATATCAGCCGGAGGGTTGAAAAGTTAAAACGCAAGCACCCGCAATACAGTTTTGTTGGTATCAATCTGCGTACGGATAAGGCACGCTGGCAATCCTTACTGGATGCCCATGGCCTCGATAAAAAAGAGCAATACTGGTCTGACGATTTTGATAAAATTACCCACACCCTGATCATATCTGATCAGAACAAGAGTATCGTCGCCGAAAATGGCATCATCCTGGATGCCTTCGCCAACGTCTACAGGTCATTCTGAGACGATCAATACCTTCTTTAAGCTTTCTAGTAATTAATTGCCTTTGCGGTAATCCGCGAGGAATTTTTCCAATCCAATATCCGTAAGGGGATGCTTCAATAAGCCGTCAATCGCCGATAGCGGCCCGGTCATTACATCAGCTCCCAACTTGGCGCACTCAATAATATGCATGGTGTGGCGAATGGAAGCCGCCAGGATCTCGGTCTGGAAGGCATAGTTGTCATAGATCTGCCGGATTTCAGCGATCAGGCTAAGGCCATCGGAAGAAACATCATCCAGCCTGCCGATAAAGGGGGACACGTAATTAGCTCCTGCCTTCGCTGCCAGTAGCGCCTGTCCCGGTGAAAACACAAGGGTGCAATTGGTACGGATGCCATTATCAGCAAAATATTTTAACGCTTTAACCCCATCCCGGATCATGGGCACCTTGACTACAATTTGTTCGTGCAGATCGGCGAGTTCTTCTCCCTCCTTGATCATACCCTTCAGGTCTGTAGCAATAACCTCTGCAGAAACATCGCCATCTACAACATTACAGATATCCACATAGTGCTTCAGGATATTGTTCCGGCCGGTGATGCCTTCCTTAGCCATCAGCGAAGGGTTTGTAGTTACCCCGTCTAACACCCCTAGTTCCTGGGCGTCCCGGATTTGATCCAAATTAGCAGTGTCAATGAAGAATTTCATAAGCGTTCTATTTTAATAAAAATGGCGATATATTCTGGGATGCAAAACTACAATTTATAATGTTTTCTGAGCATGCGCTCATACACTTTATCCGGCAATATTTTTTTAAGCAGTACGGAAAATTTCTGCAGTGGGGTCCCCACACGATAATGTACCTTTGGTTCGTGTTTGCCGATGATGCTAAACACCTTTTTTGCCACCATAACAGGGTCCTGCCCCTGATCAACATGGGCGTTCATCAGGTCCAGTGATTCCTGGTAGCTCTTCCTGTATGGCGAATCCTCCTGCACCGGCGAATGGTACCGCCCGCTGGCAATATTGGTTGCAAAATCCCCGGGGGCAAGGTTGGTTACGGAAACCCCGAATTCACGCGTTTCCATACGGATCGCTTCTGTTATGAGTTCAAGCGCGCCTTTGCTGGCCGAATAGACCCCCCGGAAAGGTAAGCCCATATACCCTGCTATGGAAGTGATATTGATTATGAGTCCTTTTCCCTGTTCCCTCATTTGGGGCAGAACCGCTTTTGTCATGCGCAGCGGTCCGTGGAAATTGGTCTCAAATGCCTTCAGGATTTCCTCGTATGGGGTTTCTTCAACCGGGCCTGTGATCCCCACTCCTGCGTTGTTGATGAGTATATCCAGCCGTCCTTCCTTTTCTATGACCTGGCTGATAGCCGTGTGGATCTGTGCTTCTTTATTGACGTCCATCTCCAGCAGGGTAAAGGGGCCAAAATCAGGGTAGTTCATTAGGTTTCTTGTAGTGCCGTATACCTGGAACCCTTTCTCGTGTAAATAGGTCCCGATCGCCTTGCCAATGCCTGAGGAGGCACCTGTAATAAAAACAACAAGATCTGACATAACGATCACAAAGATAACAGGCCTGATGAGAAATTCCCGGGAGGACACTCAAATTGATGTAAGCCTTGTTTTTTCCGCTCAAAAAAGGCCATAAAAAAAAGGCAAGCTACCTACGTCGCACCGCTACAACCGCATACCCTTGCTGTGTTCCCACCCTGGGGGATTCTGCAGGAGCTGGTCGCGTAGGACTTGCCTAACTGCAAATATACGACCTTTTAAATTTGGGGCAATCAATATAGCTGTGTAATTTAGACAATATTTATCCTGAGCTTGAATAGCAAAAAATTGCATAGCACCGGGCTTTTACTTTTCCGGGCTGAAAAAAGAAAAACAAAATGAGTTCCTTTAAATTTTTACTGATCAGTTCCATTGGTTTGTTATTCCTGGCTTGTGGCGGTGAACAGGATCCGGCCAAGCGCTACCAGATCCTATTGGAAGGCAACCCTAAAGTCCTGAAACGCTATGATGAGCTAAAGGTTTCGGTACAGGACAAAGATGGAAATCAGGTCCCTGATGCTGCCTTTAGCATGGATGGCAGGGCACTATCCCTTAAAGAAAACAAACTGCAATTTGATCTTCCCTTATTGGGTAACCGGGAATTGGAAGCCCGCTTTTCGCTAGAAGGGAAATCGGTGGTGATCCGGAAGAAGGTCAGGATACTTTCAGAGGAAGCCCCCCGCCTCTATACCTATGAAGTTGTAAATGAATATCCTCACGATATCAAATCATTTACGCAGGGTTTGGAGTTTTATAATGACACCCTTTATGAAAGTACAGGTAGGAAAGGTACCTCCTATATCCGGAAGATCGACTATACCACGGGGGAAGTCCTGCAACAGGTGGATTTGGATAAGGCCTATTTCGGGGAAGGGATTACGGTAATGGGGGAAACCGTCTATCAGCTCAGCTGGCAAAGTAAAACCGGGTTTCTGTATGACAGGAAAAGTTTTACCGAAAAAGGACGTTTTCAGTATGGACAAAGCCGTGAAGGCTGGGGCTTGTGCAATAATGGTGAGCAAATTTTTAAAAGTGATGGCACGGAGAAGATCTGGATCCTCAATCCTGAAACACTGAAAGAAGAGGGTTTTCTGCAAACGGTTACTAATAAATCCGTCTTTAACAAGGCCAATGAGCTCGAATATGTGGAAGGGAAGATCTACGCGAATGTCTGGCAGAAAGAAAGTATGATGATCATTGACGCAGAAAGCGGGGCCATTGAAGGTGTGATAAATTTCGGCGGGTTAAAGAAACGTGTGAAGCAGCATCCGGAGCTCGACGTTCTCAATGGCGTAGCCTACCACCCGGAAAGGAAGACCTTTTTCGTGACGGGCAAGAATTGGGACAAGCTTTTCGAGGTGAGGATCAAGCCAAAGGAGTAATGGAATACCATCAGAAAATCCGCCTCGTAACCAAAGCCGACCTGGACGAGCTGCATCATGTGAACAATGTTCGCTACCTGGAATGGATACAGGAAATTTCCAGGGAGCACTGGGAATTAAAAGCCCCGGCTGAATTGCAGAAGACCATGGTATGGGTAGTGCTTTCCCATCATATTGAATACAAGAAAGCGGCCTTCCTTGGAGAAGAGATTGTTCTTCGCACGCATGTAGCGGACAATAGCGGGGTAACCTCCCGAAGGATAGTTGAGATAAGCCACCCCGAAAGGGGGCTCCTGGTAAGGTCAGAAACCTCCTGGTGCCTGTTAAGCGCCGATACGCTAAAGCCCATGCGTATCCCTCAATCTGTAAAATCCCTTTTTCCCAGAGATGACCAATAGATCATGAAAACCCGTATTGGCATAGGCTTGGTACTATTTATTTCCCTGTTGTGGTGTTCCTGCAGGAAGGATTTTGATTTTACGGAGAGTACGGGACAATTGGAGTTTTCGAGAGACACGGTATTCCTCGATACCGTGTTTACAGGAATCAGCTCAAGCACCTATTCCCTGAAAGTGTATAACCCTACCGATTCTGACTTGCGCATACCCGTCATCAACCTGGAACGGGGGGAAAGCAGTGGCTACCGCCTCAATGTCGATGGTATGGCGGGGAAAGCCTTCCGGGATATCCCCATCCTCGCTAAGGACAGCCTGTATGTCTTTATAGAATCTACACTGGATATCTCGAGCCAGAACCTGTCCGAATTTTTATATACGGATGCCATACAGTTCGGCACCGGGGCTACTACCCAGGAGATTCAATTGGTTACGTTGGTGCGGGATGCCATCTTCCTGTACCCAGCCAGGCAGGCCGATGGCAGCAGGGAAACGATTTCCCTGGGGGTGAATCCAGATGGGACCGAGGTGACGGTGGAAGGATTCTTCCTCGAAAATTCCGAATTGAATTTTACAGATGAAAAACCCTATGTAATTTACGGCTATGCTGCTGTGCGTGAGGGACAAACCCTGAGTATGGCGCCAGGGACCCGGGTGCATTTTCATCAGGATTCCGGTATTTGGATAGGCTCAGGGGCAAGCTTAGTTATCAATGGGGAGCCCAGCAACGATCTTGAACTAATGGAAAACGAAGTGATCTTTGAGGGAGACCGCCTCGAACCTGAATTTTCAGAAGTCCCTGGTCAATGGGGCACCATTTGGTTGGCAGAAGGCAGTGTGAATACAGATATTAACCATCTTACAATAAAAAACGCTACCGTTGGCATCCTCGCCGAAGGGAATGCCGGGGCAGCCCCTCCTACCCTCCGGATAGCCAATTCACAAATAAAAAACAGCAGCCTGGTAAATTTATGGGGGAGGAATAGCAGTATCTACGGCGAGAACCTTGTTTTGGGAAATGCCGGTAACGCCACGTTCTATGGAAACCTGGGAGGCAACTACGAAATCCTACACTCCACCTTAGCCAATTACTGGAGCAACGGTTTCAGGACAGGATCTGCCGTACAATTGAACAATTTTGAAGAAAATGGCAATGGGATTACTCAGGCTTCTGACCTTAGCAGGGCCTATTTCGGCAACTGTATCATCAGCGGGAATACGGCCACCGAACTTTTCCTCAATAGCAACGGCACCAACCTTTTTGAATTCCAGTTTGACCATTGTCTGATCAAATTTGAAACCGCACCGGCAGGTCCGCTCTATGATTTCCAGGATCCACTTCGTTATACAAATGTGTTACTCAATGGAGATCCCGATTTTTGGGACATCACCCAACAGGATTTCCGGATCAACGAAGCATCTGAAGCCCGTGGCAGAGGCAGTGATGAAATTGGACAGCGCGTGCCTTTTGACCTGCTGGGAACGGAAAGGACCTCTCCTCCGGATTTGGGTGCATTTCAGTACATCCCTCAGAATTAATCCTGTTAAAATTTAAGTTTTAGGAGGAAAATTCCTTCAAATAGCGTAGTTTTCTTTGTTTTGCAAGACAAACCATAGAAATTCTAAGGTTTGCCTATAATCCTATCTTATTGATAATAAGTACTTTCAAAAAAATATCGGTTATGCCCTATACCTACACCATAGTAGATGCCGATGCTTCTTCCAAACTGCAACTGGAGCACTTCCTGGAAGATTATGGGGATTTCTCTTGCCTGGACCAGGCCAGGGATAAGGAATCAGGGCTCAATTCCATCATCAAATATTTACCGGATATTGTTTTTGTCAACCTGGGCGAGCGGGCCTATGAGTACTTTCATATGGTTACCGAATTGTATCAGTACATGAAAGAAATGCCCATATTGATTGGCATTTCCCGTACCAAGGATTTTGCCTACGATGCCATCAAATACAACTTTTTTGATTACTGGTTGCTCCCGTACAACGAATTTGATATCCGGAAAACCATCAGGCGGCTGCAAAAACTGCAACCGGCCGATATAGGGGCCCCTACCCTATGTTTGAAATCCTATAACGACTACCAGTATATTGATACCGATGACATCCTTTACCTGAAGGCGGACAATAACACCACCGATTTTCATATGAGGGATGGCCGGGTGATCAGTGCTTTTAAGACCTTGAAAACCTTTGAAAACCAGCTCCCAAAAAACTTCATCCGGGTGCACCAGAGCTACATCCTGAATCGCAATTACGTATCGCGCATCAATTACGGAAAATCTGTTTGCGCGCTGAAAAGCAGCAAGACGCAGTTGCCCTTCTCCCGCTCATACCGGCCAAAAATTGATGAATTGAAAAAGGTCCTCTCCCGGAATTCCATCTCGGCCTCAAAATAAATTCTCTCAAAATCCGGTCGTTTACTCACAAAACCCAGCCAGTTACTAAATAGGCAGGGGCGCATACAATACGCCTGATTCATCTTTAATAAGTTCGGGATAAGAGAATTCCTAATAATAACTAAAACCCTTGAAGATGAAAAAATTTGCCAGCATTTTAGCCGTAGTACTGTTTAGTATGGGATTACTTTCTTGTGAAGCCGAAAGCACTGCAGAAGATCAAATATTGTACGAAATTGGAACGGACGGTGATGATAATCCGAATGAAAGTCGCGATAGCACCGATGGAGATGATAATCCGAATGAAAGTCGCGATAGCACCGACGGAGATGATAATCCGAATGAAAGTAGAGGAGGAAACTAAAGTATTTTAAAATATCAATATAAGAGTCGTATAGCTGTTGGGCATACGGCTCTTTTTTTATAATTTGGTTGTATGCAGAATTTTCTGAAATGCTTTCATGGTTTTCTAAGATGTCTATCACTTAGTTTGTTCCTGGTGCTTTTTTCATGTGGCACACCAAGGGATAATTCTGAAACTAATTTTAATGGATGAGGAGGAGATAGCATATTAATTTGGATAAAGGAAGGCAGAAATAGTGATCAGCCAGAAGAAGATAGGATAAAGTTACTTGA
>NZ_CEYNTP010000053.1:0-13211 GCF_982873095.1 Lentiprolixibacter sp.
CGTCCGAACGGGCAACAGACAAAAATCGAAGTGATCTTTCCTTTTGGAGTCCGCAGAAAACTATTCGGTTCGAAGCAGGACTTCTTGGAACCCATACGTATGTTATCTGTTTCAGCTCGGTATATTCAATATAGATTTTTCTTTTTAGGAACAGGTAATCCACATGGATCTTGTCATCTCGAAAGTAAATATTAAATGTGCGCATGAACTGATACAGTAACAACAAAAGAACCAGAACAATAGTAGAAGAGACAACTATAATCTTATAAAGAGTGCTATCTGTGGTGTACGCCAGTATAATTCCAATGCTCAATATCATACCAGAGGCTAGTAAGGCTTCAACTATATAATGACTGGAAGAAGAATGGTAGTTTTTCATTTCTAATGAAGAACAATTGTTTATCTACAAGGCACTGATATGCGGATAGATTTCAATTAATACAAGAATTACAATGATCAATTCTATTGCATTCAACCAGGTACTGCTCTTAATAAGCCAGGAAAGGGCTAAATCCAGGATCATCGCCACTAATCCAAATGAAAATGCACCTACCATTGCAATAACTCCCCAGCCTTCTCCCTGGGATAATGTCGTCCAATTTACCGCAGAATAAACAATAATTGCGATCAAATAGGGAATGGAGCAAATTTTAAGAACCGTAATCCTTTTAAAATGGGTACTCATACTGGCTTCTAAAATTCGATATGCATAAAGCATATACCCGTAATCAAATTAATGAGAATACATGTCCACCCGAGTACGGTCTTCCATTTCGGAATAATAAATAATGATACCAGATAAAGCAAGAGAATTGCTATTCCTATTATCCCGGGATAGATAATATAAAAGAATCCCCCATGACCTATACTACCAGGCATGTCTGCTTGTAAGGCAATCCAGATGCTCACAATGATCGATAGAAAAATAAGCACAAGGAAGGTGCTACTGATTTCGTCAAATGCCTTATCCTTTTTATTTACACTATTCATGTTGCTATTGCTAGAAATACCATTTAATGCGATACCAAAATAAAAAAGGCTTTGTAAATGTCGATATGTTTGGGATTATTCTGTTCGCAAAATAATTTTTGCCAATTATTACCCAGCCGCCTGTCTGTTTTTACAGGATTCCAAGGCCCGGGTATAGACGCCGTATTTCAAATCCACATTAATAGCCTGATAGCCGCCATAGATACCCACCCCCCTGCCAATGCGGTGACCTTTTTTACGCAGTTACCGGATCGCTTCATAGGGGAAGTCGCTTTCCAGGTTAAGGGTGCCGCCAATGGTCATCCGGGAACCGGTAGACTTATAGCACCAGGTATCTTATTTGCCACGTTGAACCGGGCTCAGCTTAAAACGGTAGCTATAATTCCTGTCGGGATAATACAGGTACTGTTCATGGGGTTTGGCCCCCCAGCTGTTGTCGCCGCCAACGCCCATCATTTTATGATCGATATGCAATTCTACAAAATCCCTTTCTTCCAGCTGGTCGTAGCGCCTGCCAGCTTTCTTTTCCCCCGGGTCAAGGTCGGAGGTGGCGTAATGCAAAGCATTAAATTCAATGGGGGCATACAGGGCCGCAACCTTTAGCCCCATCCCTGAGGTGTTAGTTAAGGTGAGCCAGCGCGCCTCGGTTTTATGCCCGTTTTCCTGAGGGCGGATGTAGGGGTAATACTGTTCAGCCACTGTTGACTGGTACAACCCGATCTTCGCACCGCTGTTTCTGTCTACATAATTTTCCCAGGGCCCTTTACCATAATAGTGCAGGCTGTCCAGCGCTTTTTCGAGCTGCATTTTCATCCCGATACGCGGTATCTCGGGTAGTTCGCTGTCTTGTGGGGTGAACACATAATCTACGGCGATCGCACCCTCTGCATTGACCGTGTAAAAGATTTCCATTTCTGCCGAAACGGTTTCCAGCTCATATTTCGTTTTAACAGTGACCTCGGAGGGAGAGGTCTCCTGATAGCTGAAATCCACCAGGATGCTTTTGTCAAATGCACTTTTCCATACCTTACAACGGTTGGGCATATTGTTCCCAAAATCATTATCTGTAGGGGCCCGCCAGAAAGTGGGTGTTAAGGCTTTCCTGATCATTTCATTCTTGTGGATCTGATAGGAGGTCAGCAAACCTGTTGCTTTGGAGAAGGCCATATCTATGCCGGGAGCAGACATTCGCAGCATATTAGCACTTTCTCTGGCCCGTAATTTCTTTGTTGTCGCAGTTTTTTTATCCTCAAAATCATAAGGAGACAATACAAACTGTTCTTCCGCCAGGATAATACCCAGTGGCAACAGCTCCGTATTCCCAATGTGTTTGGCATGGAGGTTAAGCACATACTCCCTTCCGTCTTTAATCCTCGACTTGTCGATCTTCAGCCCGAAGGCTTTCTCTTCCTGGGGCAGTATCCCGCCGGGTGAAATCCAGCCACGCTGGACGGCACTGCCATTTTCCAACAATTCCCATGTGATCAGGTAATCTTTCAAATCCTTGAAGAAGTAATCGTTGTGTATGATAACCTGGTCGGCCGTAAGGTCCAGTTGTTTGAATCGAATGTTCTGATAGACCTTTTTTACTTCCCTTGCCCCCGGATGCGGTGTCCCATCCGGATGTACCAGTCCGTTCAGACAAAAATTGCCGTCATTGTAAACCCCCTCGGGTTCAAAATGCCCGCCATAGGCCCAGTAGGGCCTTCCCTGCTTATCATTTTTTATCAGGGCCTGGTCCATCCAGTCCCATATAAACCCGCCCTGAATTTGTGGGTGGGAATACACCAGGTCCCAGTATTCTTTAAAATTACCATTGCTGTTTCCCATGGCATGTGAATATTCGCACCAGATAAAAGGACGGGGGTGCTCACCTTCGTTGTACATCTGCTTCACTTCGGGAATGGGCTCGTACATATTGCCGATGATGTCCGTATGCCTTTCTTTGACCTCGGTCATTTTCTCTGCCCGTTCGTAATGTATGGGACGGGTGTCGTCATATGCTTTTGCAACCTTGTAGCTTTCCAGGAAATTGGGTCCGGTCCCGGCTTCATTTCCCATGCTCCAGACGATGATGGAGGGGTGGTTTTTATCCCGCCTTACCATATTCATTACCCGTGAAACATGGGCCGCTTTCCATTCCGGGACGTTGGCCAGGGTCTGATCGGGATGATAGCCCATACCGTGCGATTCGATATTGGCCTCGTCATAGAGGTACAGGCCGTATTCATCGCACAGGTCATACCACAGGGGATCGTTGGGATAATGACTGGTCCGTACCGCATTTATGTTGAGGCGCTTCATCATTTCTATATCCCTGATCATGTCCTGCCTGTTCACCACATGGCCATTACGCGGATGGTGTTCATGACGGTTTACCCCTTTGATCAGGATGGGTTTCCCGTTGACCAGGAGTTGTCCGTCTTTGATTTCACTGGTCCTGAAGCCCACCTTTATGGAAGTGGCTTCGATCACTTTGTTCTCGGCCCCCAAAACCAGCAGCAGGGTATACAGGTTAGGCGTTTCGGCCGACCATTTTTTAATTTTGGGCAGGAAGGCTGCAAATTTTTGGCTTCCCCTGGTCATGCCTTTTATGTTGATCGGAGCTATGCCTTTGGAGACTTCCCTGCCCTGGTCGTCCAATAATATACACTCGATTTCAAGGGCAGTATCTGATTCCCCTAAATTTGCTATCTCCGCTTCCAGTTGGAACATCCCGTTTTCATAGAGTTCATCCAGCCCAGCTTTGGCGAAAAAATCCCGGATGTAGGTTTTGGGCCGTGCCAGCAGGTACACATCGCGCTGTATGCCGGATAAGCGCCAGAAGTCCTGGTCTTCCAAATAACTGCCATCGGTAAACTGGAACACCTGCACCGAGACCTTGTTGCTGCCCGGCTTCACATAGGGGGTAATATTGAACTCGGAAGGAAGTTTGGAATCCTGGCTATAGCCCACCTTGTGATCGTTGATCCAGATGTCATATCCCGACTTAACGGCCCCCAGATAGATAAATATTTCCCTGTCTTTCCAGTTGTCCGGAAGGGTAAAAAAAGTGACATAGGAACCCACAGGGCTGTAGTCATCTTTGATGTTTGGCGGGTTCTTCTCAAAGGGGTATTTGATGTTGTTGTACTGGGCAAAACCATAGCCGTGCAGTTCCCAGTTGGCAGGTACCGGGATGTTGTCCCAATTGCTCAGATCGTAGGTAGAGGTGTAAAAGTCCAGGGGCCGTTGGGAAGCTCTTGGGACGTAGTTGAATTTCCAAAAGCCATTCAGGCTTTTGATATAAGCGCTTTCTGCAACCTCATTGTCCAGGGCTTTATCAATGCTTTCGAAAGGCATAAAGCTCGCGCGGGCCTCTTCTTTGTTCACCTCAAAAATCTCCGGGTTTTCCCAGTGGTTCTGCCCGCTGGCAGATAGGGTTATCCCCAGCAGCATCCACAGGAATAGCGTTTTTGATCTGGGTATCCTAATGTTATTCATATTGTGTTATTCTAGTCTTTCTAGTCTTCGCAAATCATGAGCAATCCATTTTTGATTGAGACTGTCACTGTCCCCGTACTGCTCACGCAGTTCTTCCAATCTTTGATGCAGCATTTTTTGAACTTCAGAATGCGCAGGGTCATTGTATAGATTGTTCATCTCATCCGGGTCTTTTTCCAGATCATACATTTCCCAGGCATCGATGTCGTAATAGAAATGTATCAGTTTATATCTGTTGGTCCTGATCCCATAATGCCTTTTCACCATATGGATCCCGGGGTATTCGTAGTAATGATAATACAAGGCATCCCTCCAGTTGGCATTATCATTATTGAATAGAGGTACCAGGCTTTTTCCCTGCATTTCATTGGGAACCTCAAGTCCTGCTAATTCCAGAATAGTGGGTGCAAAATCAATATTCTGTACCAGGTCTGAATTGACCGAATTGGGTTTGATGATGTTGGGATATCTGATCAATAATGGCGTTCGGAAGGATTCCTCATACATAAAGCGCTTGTCGAACCAGCCGTGTTCCCCCAGGTAGAACCCCTGGTCAGAGGTATACACCACTACCGTATTTTCGGTGAGCTGCTTCTCGTCCAGGTAGTCCAGCAAGCGGCCCATATTTCTATCCACACCTTTGATCACTCCCAGGTAATCTTCAAGGTAGCGCTGGTATTTCCAGAGGGTTAATGCCTGTCCTTTTGGGGCGTTTTCCTCAAAATTGGAATTGATGGGACCGTATACCTTATGCCATTGTTCCTGTTCTCCAGGAGTTAGTCTGTTCAACTGGTTGATATATGCTGTTTTATACCAACCTAAAAACTCCTCATAGTTCAGTTTTTCCAGAATTTCAGGTGCTATTTTGTTGTCTGAACTCAGGGCCATATGGTCACTGATCCGCATTTCGGCTTCTTCAGATGCCCTGCTTTTGGTTTTGTATTCGTCGAACAAGGATGCGGGAACTGGGATTTTCCTGTATTTGAAGTCTTCCAGGTCGTGCATGGAGGGCCACCATTCCCTGTGTGGTGCCTTGTGGTTGTACATCAGTAAAAAAGGCTTTTCCTCGCTGCGCAGGGAATCCAGATAATGAATGGCTTTATCGGTGATCACATCCGTCACATACCCCTCTTCCTGAATCGTTCCGGTTGGGGTTACGAACTCCGGTTGGTAATAATGCCCCTGTCCCGGCAATACTTCCCAGAAATCAAAACCTTTAGGTTCGGATTTCAGGTGCCATTTTCCATAAATGGCCGTCTCATAACCTGCTTTTTGAAGCAGTTTTGGAAATGTAAGCTGGAGGGTATCAAAAACATCGAAATTATCCCGTACACTGTTCAAATGGCTGAATTTTCCCGTCAGGGCCACCGCCCTGCTGGGGGAACAAATGGAGTTGGTGACAAAGGCACGATCGAACAACATGCCTTCTTTTGCCAAGCGGTCTATATGCGGGGTTTCAATTAATCTATCGTCATAGGCGCTTAAGGCCTGATAGGCATGGTCATCTGTGAGGATAAAGACAATGTTGGGCCTTTCAGTGGCCTTAACGAATTTGCTATCCTTTTTACAAGAAATCATGAACACGAATGCAAGGAAAATAAACAGCTGTTTCATTTTTGTCGATTTTAAAAATCAGGAAAGCAGATGCGTTTAGCACCTATAAAAATATGCCTTTATTGGCACAAAAGCAGGGGATTGGGCATCAATTTTTATTGGTTAGCCCTAACCTAACCATCCGGAAAGGTAGCATTACTCAATTACCCCAACAGCTCTGTTTCCAGTCCCTTCCTGGCCGGTTAGGGCATCCCCAAGCTCAACCCGGATTTTCTCCCCAAGCGATTTGATTTTAGCCACTATTTCAGGATATTCAGCAGCTACATTTTGGGTTTCGCTAATGTCAACTGACAGGTCGTAGAGCTCTATCTCTTCGATGGTATTGTATTCGTATTCCACAGGTTGCCCGTCTCTGCCGCCTTCCCTCCCGTTCAGGGTCCGGTATCTGTGTGGGAAATACAGCTTCCATTTGCCATAGCGTATTCCGTGTAGCTCATTTACATGGTAATAAAAGTAATAAGCTTCGTGAGGGGATTGCCTGGATGTACCCGTCCATATATCCCATACATTTTTACCATCTATTGTAGTCGCAGGCAGTTCAGCCCCGGTTATGTGGGCAATGGTGGGTAGTATGTCTATAGCCATCATAGGCACATCAATGACCCTTCCGGGCTTTATTTTGTTGGGGAACCGGATGATACAGGGCTCACGTTGCCCGCCTTCAAGGGCAGTTCCTTTTCCTTCCCGCAACGGGTAGGCGCATCCGGCATGGTCCCCATAGCTCAGCCATGGGCCATTGTCTGAAGTGAAAATAACAAGGGTGTTATCGTCCAGGCCGTTCTCTTTTAAGGTTGCCAATACCTGTCCTACCGACCAGTCTATTTCCATGATCACGTCGCCATACAAGCCCCTTTCGGATTTTCCCCTGAACTTGTCGGAGACAAAGAGGGGCACATGCGGTTGGGGATGGGCGATGTAGAGGAAAAAAGGATGGTCTTTGTTTTGCTCAATGAAATCCACACTTCTTTCAGTGATCTGCGTGGTTAATAGGGTTTGGGTGGTTAAGGTGTCTATGATGGTTTCATTTTCAAACAGCGGAAGTGGACCAAAATCAAATATGGGCCCTTGCTGTGGGTGCAGCGGCCACATATCGTTCGAATAGGGAATCCCGAAATAGGTATCGAAACCCTGATTGTTTGGCATGAAATCAGGATGGTCGCCCAGGTGCCATTTGCCAAAAATCCCTGTTCTGTAATCGATTGCTTTCAGCATTTCTGCCAGGGTAGTTTCAGACAGATTCAACCCGTGTTTGCTATTGGGCATAAAGGCCCCATGTACACCCAGGCGATTGGGATAACATCCGGTCAGGAGCCCGGCCCGTGAAGCAGAACAAACCGCCTGTGCCGCATAGAAGTCGGTAAGCTTAATACCTTCCTCTGCCATTTTATCCAAATGTGGTGTTTTGATATCCGGAGAACCAAAGCAACCGATATCCTGATAACCCTGATCATCGGTAAATATGATAACTACATTTGGCTTTTTGTCATCTTGACTTCGCTCATCAGCGCAGGATAGCATCCCAAGGCAAAGGAATAAGAATAGCGCTATTTTTTTTATCATGACAGGAGATTATGCCGTTTATCAACCTTAATTCAAGAATAACTAAGATAGGGAAATAGTACTTTGGGATATGCTGTATTCTACCTTTAAAGCAGGTATTGTTGTTGGTTCTCCTTATTCAACAGGTATAGCTTCAGGAAGGCCAGTTATTGGTTGTATCCTGATATCCTTATAAAATACTTCGGCAGATTCTGATTGCAATTCAATTTTACCCCTGGTTAAATCAACCTCTTTTCCATCCTCCGTCTGGTGGCGTGAATTGCGTAATACCATGGTTACGGTTCCATTAACCATATGTACACTTGTCCCCTCAAAACAGTAAAGATCTATGGTATTCCATTCGCCACTTGGTTTTTCAGCATCTGGATATTTTTTGCAATTTCTGCCATATTCGCTATGCTCGCTAAAAGTTAAGAGTTCGGCATTTGGGGTATAATAGTAGGCGCTATCCTTACCCATTTGTGCCGGTATATCCATTATTGTTCCTGCTACACCCCAGTAATCCCCACAATCGCCTTCTTGAATTTGAAACTCCTGCGATTTTAGCCAGAACAGATCATTTTCTCCATGCGTTCCAATCCCATGATACAGGAGTCCGCTATCTCTTTTGTCAGAAGGTGCGTCCCTTGGGTACCATTTCCTTTCCCCCCATTTAAACTGAAGCTGCAGATGGTAGTTTTCAAAATCCTGTTTGGTAAAAATTCCTCCCCAAACTTCTCCGGAAATGCGCAAAACACGCTCGCCGTCCAGGTCGGCAATCGAAAATACCCCCAGGGTATCGTTGTTGTACCCGACAGGTGGTTGTGATGCGATATTTTCCCAATTTACTCCAGGCCCAAAGCGGGGTCCGAGGTAGGTGTCCCATTGTTCTAGATGATCCCCATCGAAAAGGTAGGTCCAATCCGGATCTTTCTTTTCCACCTGTTTGCAGCCAAAAGCCAATGCTAAAATCAAGGCTGTTAGAATGAGTTGGTTCCTTGTCTTGTTTTCATTCATGAGCGTGAATCGTATTTGCCGGAAGAATCTTATCATACTTCTTATTGGTTACAATTGCTGCAACACTGCCTTATCGAAATAGCAAACAGCTTATTTGTTATTGGAACTCGCAGGGTATTCTTTAGAGGCAAGACCTGGTTGTCCTCAGTTATGAGAACTAAGATAGGTATTTAGGGCAAGTCAAAAGCTGTAATGAAATTTACTCTTTAGCAGCCCTTGTAGTTTTCAGGGATCTTTCTTGATTGCTGATAACACTATTTTGGCGATTTGGCTGTGGCAATTGGTCATGGGGTGCCATTCATCATACCACAGAAACTGATCAGGATCCGGAAACTGGTAGGAACCTTTCCATGGGATGGTGCTGAATTGGTTATTGGCAACCAGATCGTTCATAAACGAGTAAATGTCAATAAAATACACATCAATATTGGGGTGTGACCGTACCCACCCGCTTTCCTCATCAAAAAGCATATCTTTCAGTTCTGCATTAAACCTCCTGATCAATTTCTTTACTACCGGGATGAGGTTATGGTATTCCGTATCCGGGCCATATCCGGGTGACAGGGTGAGGTCAAAGTTATTAAAGACCACAATGTGCTTTGCACCTTTTTCAGCCAGCTTGTTGAGCCCTGTTTTAATATTTCTGACCGAGTTGGTTGGGTCTTCTTTGTTGTCCCAGTAATCATTGATCCCTATCCATATGGTAAACAATGTTTTGTCTGCATCAGTTTTCATTTCATAATGGTCGATCTGCCAATTGAACCCAGACCAATCAAAGCCCATGAAGTGACCGTTGTCTGTACGGGCACCTCCCCATGCCCTGTTGTCCAGGGTTTCACATTTGATCAATTCGGCAAGATATTCCACCCAAACATAGCCATTGGTATCCCTGTTGAAGCCGTGTCCATTTATGTAGCCATTATCGGTAAAGCTATCCCCAAAGGCAACAACGTGCTTAAAATTTTGTGCATTCCCTGGCAGGGGGAACAAAGAAAGGTAAATCAGTGTAATGAGCAGGGTCCTCATAATTTGAGCAGATTAGGGGGAGAAGTGTATAATAAACCAGTACTACAGTGTGTCTGTAGCATGAGAATACATCCTCGCAGGTAATAAATGAACTCTAATTTAGAAAAATTCAGCCGGGTAACTGAAGGGTTTTTGCTCACTAGTGCTTTAGATTCAGTTTTTTATGCTATAGCAACAGACCATAATACAGGTGGTTTCTTAACTTAGGTTATAAATTGGAGAAGTATGTGGAAATATGTGTTGGCCTGGGTACCGTTAATAATTATTGCCATCGGCAACGGCCTGTTCCGTGAGAATATCCTGGCTAAACGCTTAAAGGAGCTACATGCCCACCAGGCCTCTACGGCAACCCTGGTCGTGTTGTTTGGGGTTTATATGTGGGTGATTTTTCGAACCTGGAAACCGGTGTCCGTACAACAATCCATTAATATTGGCCTGTTGTGGCTGGGGTTCACCGTGGCCTTTGAATTTTTATTTGGCCACTTTGTCGCCGGGCATTCCTGGAGCAGGTTGTTCCATGATTACAATCTTTTTGCAGGACGCGTATGGGTAGTGATCCTGGTTTGGGTGGCGCTGGCACCTTATCTTTTCTATCAGCTACAGAAATAACCCTGAAGTAATATACAAAGCCTTTTAAGAAGGAGTTAAACCCGGAATTTCGGCACATTCTTTATTCCCGTATCCGGTACGGTTTCAGTTCTTCAAAAAAGAAGTCGTCATTCGGTACGTCAAAATCAAAACCGGTAACCTGCAGGTTGTTGTCTGTTTTAAATTGAACCGTCCCGAAGCTGAACCAGGCCTGGGGATGGTCCCAGTGGATCTCCCAGACGTCGTAATGCCAATGCGTAAGATGGGCAGAAAGCAGGGGCGAATGGGCAAACTCCAGCACTAATTTCCCATCCTTCTCCTTAATATGGAGGGTGCCATACATGTCAGATGCGTAGGTCCCCGTCAATTGCTCAGGCGCCACCGAAGGCTGGGTATTCTGTACCCGCTTTGCCTTGCGGTCGGCAATCCGGGTATCCCGCGCCGTCCTTTCCTCAGTTCGCTTTAACATATCTGCCGACCAGTCTTTTACGGTTTCAATCCCCAGGAAACGATCCAGGGCGTAGTAGGTTGCTGCCATGATAGGGCTTTTTACCCCGTTGGTAAGCACCACCACCCCCAGTTGCTCATCGGGGATCAGCGTCACTGCGGTAATCATACCGTCATAGCCCCCGGTGTGGCCTACCCTGAGGCGGCCGTGGTAATCGCTGAGTCCCCATCCCAGGCCATAGGCACTGAAGTGCCTGTTGAAATCGTTAGCCGAGGTGTGGTCTACCATATGGTTGTTGTGCGGTGTCCAGACCATATTACGGGTCTGTTTGCTGAGCAGGGTGTCCCCTTTATGGATGCCGTGGTTGAGGTTAAAGACCATCCACTTGGCCAGGTCCGAAACACTTGAAATGAGACCGCCGGTAGCGGCTACGTTATCCCAGCTGGTCCATGGGATGGGGTAATTCCCTTCTTCGTTCCGGGCATGTGGGGTCGCGTAGTTCCCCTTGGCCTCCAGGTCCTTCACCGAGGCGATGGTCCGCTCCATTCCCAGGGGTTTCAGGATGCGTTCCTGTACGTTCTCCGCCCAGCTCTTCCCGCTAACTTTTTCGATGATTACCCCCGCAGCGATAAACATCAGGTTGGAATATCCGTATCCCGCCCGGAAAGGAAAGGCCTGGGGCACATATCGGTAGCGTTTGATAAATTCCGCTGCTGGCAATTCCGACTTATACCAGATGTTATCCCCGCTAAAGGTACCCAGCCCAACCCTGTGGCTCAAAAGGTCCCGGATTGTAGTGTGCTCGCTTACCCAGGTGTCGTAGAGTGCAAAATCCGGCAGGTACTTCCGCACACGGTCGTTCCAGTTCAGCTTGCCTTCCTGTACCAGCATACCCAGAATCGCCGAAGTAAAGGCCTTGGAATTAGAGGCGATGGCATACAGGGTGTTGGCATCCGGAGTTCCCGGTTTTCCTTCCTCCAGTACCCCGTAGTTACCGGTGAATACCAGTTCCCCGTCTTTCACAATACCGATGGAAGCGCTGGGAATGTCCCAGTCGGCCACCATTTTTTCGAAGTAGCGATCCAGTTCCTGCAGGTCAACCTCTGGCGTTGCCTGCGATTTTAGCGTAAAGGGTATCAGGAGTAGGGCGAGTAGGAGGGATGCAATTTGTTTCATGCTTAAATGTAGAGAATTTTGGGGAAGATAGGTGCAAAATCTGATAAGGACGCTTTTCGAAATCCTTTTGGAAATCGAAGTAAGCTGGACCAAAAACCATTCACGCATGACCCTGGTCATTGATGTTTGCTTCATCGGGAGCTACTTTCGTTGATGAACCAAAAAAACACGTATTATGGTAACCGTAGAACCGAGAAGTTTTATTCTAGAGTATTTTGAGGCGTTAAGTGGTAAGCCAAAAACCATGGAACTGATCAGGAAATATATCAGTGATGAGCATTTGGCAGAGCATATAATGGCCTATGAACATTCATTTCCGTGCTACGAACTGATTGCTGAAGATCTGATCTGCGAAGCCGATAAGGTAGCCGTTCGGGCAAGGGTTAAGGCAGAGCACAAAGGTGACCTTATGGGCATTCCTCCAACCGGAAAATCCATTGATATCCCACTTTCTGTGATCTATCAGATCGAAGAGGACAAGATCTCCAAAGGATGGATCTTTGTAGATCGAATGGAACTCATGGAACAGTTAGGACTGGCATCAAAGAACTAAGTACATGGAACTCGCTAAGCGGCTCCAAATCAAAAAAGCCCATTCACTAGAATGAGCTTTTTGTTTTTAAAGGGGTACCTTCAGGAGATACCTTCCTTCGGTCGGTGTTCCTTCAGAATCACTTCTGCAAATACTTCAAAGCCCATTGCAGGGTAATAACAGCAATAATTGTCTTTTGTATATCTTTAGATATATGAATAAGAACTTGATATATATCCCTCTGGCACTCATTTTAATTGTTCAATTTATCGGTATATATGACAAGACTGATAGGGGAGACGTTTACCAATATATTCAGTACGGCTTATTGGGTATAATGATCATAATGACGATTTATTATAAACTTATCCAAAAGAAGAAATAAGATTCTGAGGATTGTGTTGCGTATTTCCGTATTCATAATTCCTGCTAAACACTATGATGTTAGTAGACCTTTTGTTTTGATTTTACTATTCAATCATCTAATCCACTGAAAAGGGTTTATACAAACCAACGATGGTATCTCAGTGCCATTGTGAATTATGGATTAGAAGACCTACTGACCTTTGTTAGCGGGTTTTAGTATATGAGCGTGACCTCCAGGAATTACCGTTTCGGCTTTTTGCCTTCGCGGCATGGACTTCGATTCGTTTGGCTGGCACCAAACAAAAAAACACGCAATTGCTGCGTGCTTTTTACTGTAGCTCCCACTCGCTACTCTCGTGGTACCTCCAGGAATCGAACCAGGGACACACGGATTTTCAGTCCGTTGCTCTACCAACTGAGCTAAGGTACCTC
>NZ_CEYNTP010000054.1:0-13081 GCF_982873095.1 Lentiprolixibacter sp.
GTCCCAGATCGTTCACCAGGGAAGCCCAGGCGTCATCAAATGCCTTAACTACTATATCCTGTCGTGTTTCCAGGGTGCCTTCCGTTTCCTTATTGTCCCACCAAACCGACTGTTCTTTCCCTGCCAGGGGGGCAATCATGCGCTTGTGGAAATGGGTAGCGAGCAACTGATCAAACATCTCTTCCCCCAATTCATCCTCGAGCGTGTTTTTCAGCAGGTAGTAGATCCAGCGATGGTAAAGGGTAGCTTCACGGCTTTCCAGATGATAGTCCCCATCCCAGGCTTTAAGCTGGCCCAGCATCTCCTGCTGAGGCTCCCCAACTTCATTTACGTCCATCAAATCCGCCAGTATAGCCGCAACTCCGGGATTCACCGGGGAGGTAACATCCAGGATCATATCCCCTACACTTTCACGGTCCCAATCACTTTTCTGATCCAGCAATTGCACGATCCGTTTGGCCCTGTTCTCGGGGAGGTAGTAGCCCGGTATTCTAAGTCCGTACACTGAATCTGGTTGGTTATTTGCAGAGTATACGTAGCCCCAGGGTGGGTTCACCGCAGATGGATTTTCATCAAAATCCAGGTACCGCAAGGGCTCGTTTTCTGTATTGGCAGGTAAAATCAGTTTTGTATTGGCACTGTCAGGCATTTCATATAACCGGGCGGTAGCCCACCAGGCGACATTGCCTTCGGCATCCCCGTACATGACATTTAAGCCCGGGGCGTGGATGTTGGGAAGGTGCGATTTGAATTCTTCAATATCTGTGGCATGACTAATACCATACAATGCATGCAACACCTTGTTTTCCAACTTCGTATAGATCCACGACATGCTTACCGGAGTCAGGCTGTCCAGCGGGGTAAGCACCCCGTTTAAGAGCGGTCCATGTGCAGTATTTCTATAGGTAAATGAAATGGCAGTACTGTCCTTCACCCTGATGCTTTTAGTTATCTCCTCAAGCGGTCTCCAGCCTTCAGCTGAATTGTATTCTTCTGCATTATCCGGGTTGAGCTCTTCTTCGTAAAAATCAATATCGTCATTTTCGAACATGGTCAAACCATAGGCCATCTTTCGGTCGTGCGCCAGCAAAGGAAACGGGACACCCGCCAGGTGATACCCATACTTTTCATATTCAGGGGTCACTACATGGGCTTCATACCAGACGGAGGGCTGTGCAAAACCAATATGGGGATCGTTGGCCAGAATTACCTTGCCATTCCTGGTCTTCCCGGGCCCGAGCACCCAGCTATTACTCCCTATAAACTGTGGTACGGGCAGTTTGTCCAAGGCTTGCTTCACCGCCGTAATAGCCTGGGCGGGAATGAGGTCAGTTTGCGATTTGTAGTTTTGGATCCAAACCGTACTGGTATCCACAGTTATTTCGAGATCTTCCAAATAGTCTGGTCCCAGTTTGTTTTTTATATTGGTCAGCAGGGGATCAGTTTTATGGGCCATGTCAAAACTGAAGCTCATATAACCGATGGTATTGTAAACATCTTCCAGGGTAAACGGCTGTTTCTCCAGGCTGGTCAGGTGGAACTCTATGGGGGTGGGACCTTCTTCAATGAACTGGTTTACCCCATCGAGATAGGCCTGTGCATCCAGGAATATGGGGCTATTCTGATCTACTGTAGCCAGCGTCTTTTTTGTAGCCTCATCAATCCCCAGGGATAGAAAAAACTTGTCTGTATCCACCAGGTCCTTTCCAAATACTTCAGATAATCCCCCACGTGCTATACGCCGTAGCAATTCCATTTGCCAGAGCCGGTCCTGGGCATGTACATATCCCAGGGCCCTGAACCCATCCTGTTCATTCTTTGCATAAATATGGGGAATCCCGTAGGCGTCATAATAGATGGTTACTTCAGCATTGAGGCCTGGAGTATCTATGACACCATCATAATCCGGTTTTAAGGTCTGCATTACCACAAATCCGGAAAGGACAATCAGGATAACGAGTGACAGGAGCACCCACCCGGCAATTTTGAGTTTTTTCATTTCGGTGTTCTTTGGAACTAAAGATAGCGGATAAAGTGGGATAATAAAACCCTCAGGGGACCCTTATGGAAGCAGCAGTAGTTTTTGCCCGGAAGCGTTTTAATCCGGTTTGGAGCCATGCCCTGTAGGTGTCGCTGTCTGTATTCTGAATAGCCGAATTCAACACTTCAAGTTCCGGAGTCATGATTACGTAATAGGGTTGTGAAGCCGTACTGAAATTGACGGTCTGGAAAGTCCCCCATTTTTCCCCTATAGTTTCAATTGCCTTGACCCGCCCCGAATCGAATCTAAACAGGAATTGTTCCTCTTCCGGAAGGGGTTTGCGATCGTCTATGTAGAGGGATATGAGTACATATTCTTTGTCAAGCAGGGGGAATACATCGGGTTCACTCCACACATTTTCTTCCATTTTCCGGCAATTCACACATGCCCAGCCGGTAAAATCCAGGAGAATAGGTTTATTTACCTGTTTGGCATGAGCTACCCCTTCTTCAAAATCCTTAAAGCATTCTATCCCCAGCGGGCAATCCGATTGCTGCTCAGCTAGCGTATAAAAATCCGGAGGGGGAAAACCACTAAGCAATTTAAGGTTGCTGTAATTGAATAACCCTAAAGCCAGGTAGGCGGTAAAAGCCAGGGATATAACACCCACCCCTAACCTAATGGGGGACAATTTTCTTTTTGGGCCTTCATCGGTAAACCGGAAAAGACCGAACAGGTAAAGCGCCATAAAGAGGAACAATACCGCCCATATCCCCAGGAAGACCTCTCGTTTCAGCAGCCCCCAATTACCAACCAGATCGGCATTGGACAGGAACTTAAAGGCAAGGGCCAGCTCCAGGAATCCCAAAACTACTTTTACTGTATTCATCCAACCTCCTGATTTCGGGAGTCCGGACAACCAGGCAGGAAAAATGGCAAAAAGGGCAAAAGGCAGGGCAAGGGCCAGGCCAAAGCCAAGCATTCCGGCAGTCAGGTTGGTCGCTACATCCCCTTCAGACAGGGCCGTACCCCCCAATAATCCACCAAGGATGGGACCCGTACAGGAAAATGATACAATGGCTAAGGTAACGGCCATAAAGAAGATGCCCAAAGCACCCCCGGTACGGGAGGAAAAGGCATCCATTTTATTTGCCCAGGAACTGGGTAGTGTAATCTCATAATAGCCAAAGAAGGAGAAGGCGAAAACAACAAAAACCACAAAGAAGAGCAGGTTCAGCCAGACGTTCGTGGCAATGGTGTTCAATATCTGGGAATCCACCGAATCGAACAAATGGAATGGCAGGCTGAGCAACACATAGATCAAAACGATGAAGAAGCCGTACAGGATACCATTCCCCAGACCCTTCCTCCGGTTTCCACTTTGTTTGGTAAAAAAGGAAACGGTGAGTGGAATCATAGGAAATACACAGGGTGTTAGTATGGCAATCAATCCCCCCAGGAATCCAAGTACAAAAATACCCCAAAAGCCCGTCCGGGCCTTAGTATCGGCCGTTGTCCCGGCGGTGAGGAGGTCCTTGTTCTTCAAATCCAACTTAAGGGCTGCCCCCAAAGCTGCACTGCGTTCGTCAAGAGCAACTTCTTCAGCCACAGCCTCTCCCCCATCCAATGTGACCTGAAAAAGGATTTCTTCCGGAATACACACCTCTTTGCAAATCTGATAGAAGAGCTCAACATCTATTTGCCGTACTTCAAGGTCCAGTAGCCGGATACGCTGGGTAAATATGGCCTGTTTTTTAAAAAAGGTCTCTTCAACCTCAAAGATCTCACTATAGGCTTTTTCGGTTTCACTCTCAAGAGTAGGCCCCAGCAACTCATAGTCCTCCCCAGCTTTTAGGTAGGTGAATTCACTGGGCAGACTGCCGCCTTCAGCCGTATGCTGGGAATAGATGTGCCATTCGGGGGCGATTTTTGCGGAAAAGACCAATTCATACTCCCCATCCCCTAACTCCCTGACCTCATGTTGCCACACAGCGGGTTCCTGATCGGTTTGTGCCCATGTCAGGCCAAAAACCAAAAAGAAGAGGATAAAAATGAATTTCGGTTTCATTACAGCAGTGATATTTTTAGGATATTCCGGGTAGTTGATGTCACCCGGAAACGATGATCTCCCCGCCGGCCAATGACCCATACTACGGCGCCATTTGAGCACAACAACCATTGGTTTTCTTTAGCGATCAGGTCCATTTTTTCATCTTTGAAAAACTTGGAGAGTAGTTTCCTTTTACCCTTCATTCCAAAAGGATAAAAATAATCCCCTTTTTTCCATTTTCGTATGCTTATGCTCTCCTTTAACGTTTCTTTATCTGCGTATAGTATGCTTTCAGAGGGTTCCCCCATAACCTCAACTTCTTCCAGTCGCAGCGAAACCGGCTCGTTAATTTGATTTGTATCCAGGGTATATCGGTACGTTTCATGATCCACCTCCTTCCTTTCTTCCAGGACCAGGTAGCCGCGCCCCTTTACCAGGCGGTGCGTCGCAGAATATACCTGTTTGCCGGGGCTGGCGCTCAGAAGTCCTTCCACATCGCCCCACTCCCTGAAGCCATATTTACCAAATAAACCATGCAGATATCCCTTTATGGGTGCGTATTTCTCTAATTTCTCCAGATCAATTCTTGTGGCCCCATCCACTTGGGTAAAACAGGAGGTCCGCACAGCATTGAAATGTTCCTCAAGTATGGCATGACTATCGCGCAAATATCCCTGCGAAGCTTCAAAATTACGCATGAACTCCGGATGGGTCTTCTTTAGGGAGGGTACCACCTCATGACGGATCTGATTTCTCAGGTACTTTTTGTCGAGATTAGACCGATCCTCCCTCCACTCAAGATGTTGTTGGGCGGCATACTGTTCGATCTGTTCCCTGCTGAATTTCAGTAATGGCCGGGCCAGGGTTTCCGTTTTTTCGGGTATCCCCATTAACCCCCGCAGTCCTGTACCCCGTGACAAATTGATCAAAAACGTCTCCAGATTATCGTCCGCGTGATGCGCTGTAATACAGTACTTCAGTTGGTGGATTTGTCTCAATTCCTCAAACCAGGCATAGCGTAACTCTCGTGCCGCTACTTGAATTGAAACTTTATTTTTAAAAGCATAATCATCTGTTTCAAAGCGTTTTATGTAGGTATATCTTTGAATTTTTTTACCTAACTGTTTTACCCATTCTGCATCCTCCTCGCTTTCCTTCCCCCTCAAGCCAAAATTACAATGGGCAATACTGAAATCTAAGTTCAGTTCGTGACATAATAGTACGAGCACCACACTGTCTATTCCTCCGCTGCAGGCAAGGAGAAATTTGCTCTCCAGGAGTTCTGGGAAATGCTGCTGAATATGTGCTTTGAATTGGGCTAACACCTGCTTAAATTCTTCTGCATAAACCGGCCATGAAAGGGCTGGGGGCTTTACATCATGCAAGATAGGCAAATGCCAGATGGCGACCTAGGCAATTGCAGACTTGAGTGCGGTGATAGCCTCCTTATGTTTGTCACGAAGCTCGGCATCCTTAATTCCCTTTTCCTTATCAAAATTCTGGTTAAAGGAAGGAAGGGAAAAGGTGGCAATTATTTCTGCACCAAAACGGGGCAGCATGTTTTCAACAACTCCCAGGGCCCCTATGGCACCGCGCTTTCCCGGGGAGGTTGACATCAAGAGTACCGGAGTGCTCTCCAAAAAATTGCGATCCAGGCGAGACAGCCAGTCCAGCACATTTTTAAAGTAGGCCGAAGGATTTCCGTTGTGTTCATTGACAGAGAGGATAAGTGCATCTGCCTTTTTGATATCGTCCCGGAATTCTACCAGGGAATTTGAAAACCCCTTTTCACGCTCGTGGTCTTCACTATACATGGGAAAGGGATAATTGGCCAGATTGATCAACTGAATTTTGTCAGTGTCAAATGCACTCACCGTGTGTTTGACCAATTGATAATTGATGGAAGTTGAGGAATTGCTGCCTGCAAAAGCAAGGATAGTCGCCATAAATATGTGGTTTTAGGTGGGCAAAATTATCATAAATGAAATGGTTTTGGTACTTATTTCCCTAATTTTGCCCGCGTTAACATCCAAAACGGGGTGTACAGGAGTATATACCACAATGAATAACAGATCGGCACGACTCTTTTTTATTGACGCCATGCGCGCCTGGGCGATTCTTATGATGCTCCAGGGCCACTTTGTAGATGGACTGCTTGATAATGCCTTTCGGGACCCAGGGAGCTCGGTCTACACCGTCTGGAAATATTTCCGCGGAATAACAGCGCCTGTCTTCTTTACCGTTTCAGGTTTCATTTTCACCTACCTGCTCATCAGGGTGCCCCAGACAGGGTTTAGCAATCCTCGGGTAAAAAAAGGTATTCGCAGGGGATTACAACTCTTGTTTATCGGGTATTTGTTGCGGCTTAATCTTTTTGGTCTCCTGAAAGGCCAGGTGTACGATGCCTTTTTTCTAGTAGATGTTTTACACATTATAGGGTTGTCTATTTTGGGCATTGTTGCGGTGTATTTGATCACCTACCGACAACCACGAATTGTTTTCCCCGGGCTGTTGTTGCTTATTGCCTTTGCTTTATTTGCCTTTGAGCCCCTGTATAAAACATGGAGCTATCCCTTATTACCTGAAGCACTGGCCAATTATTTTACCAGGGCCAATGGCTCGGTATTTACCATAGTCCCATGGTTTGGCTATACGGCTTTCGGAGCGGTACTGTCCGTTGTTTTCACCCGATTTAAAGATTACAGACACGTGTACAACTGGGCCATACCCCTCGCTGCCCTCGCCGGACTGGGTTTGATTTTCTATTCATCGCCCCTGTTTTTCGCGCTGTATGAAAATACAGGCCTTTCTTTGTTTAAGCAGATTTATTCCAATAACTACCTCTTCATTAGGATGGGCGATGTGCTGGTAGTGTTTGCAGTTTTTATGCTCTTCCGGCAGTTGGTCACCAGCAAGCTTATCCTCAAGATCGGGCAGAATACGCTGTCGATCTACGTGATCCACTTTATTATCCTTTATGGAAGTTTCACCGGAATGGGCCTGTATCGGTTTTTCCACCATTCCCTTGCTCCTGAGGTGGTCATACCCGGGGCGGTAGCCTTTATGGTCTTATGTAGCTATACATCTCTACTCTACGCTAAGCATGAAGACCAGATAAAAGTGAAACTGGGTCAGATCAGGTTCCTTACCTGGACCACCCTTGAAGCCTCCTTTTATTTTGTAAAGGCTTATATTTCCAAATTCCTGAAAGGAAGCCGGGTAGGATAACCCAGCTTCTTATGCTTCGAAAAAATACCCCAGACCTTAAACGTGAAGTGCACGGTTGTCCGTTGCGGCCAGTGCCGCTTCCTTAACTGCTTCTGCATAGGTGGGGTGGGCATGGCTCATTCTGGCGATATCCTCAGCAGAGGCCCTGAATTCCATGGCGGTCACTGCTTCAGAGATCAGGTCGGCACAGCGTGCGCCCACCATATGTACCCCAAGGACCTCATCTGTATCTTTATGCGCCAGGATCTTCACAAAACCATCGATATCCATACTTGCCCGGGAACGGCCCAGGGCTCGCATTGGAAATTGGCCTGCTTTATAGGGAATACCAGCTTCTTTTAATTCTTCCTCGGTCTTGCCTACAGCAGCAACTTCAGGCCAGGTGTACACTACTCCTGGTATGAGGTTGTAGTCGATATGCGGTTTTTGGCCGGCCAGGATTTCAGCGACCATTGTCCCCTCCTCTTCTGCTTTATGGGCCAGCATTGCTCCCCTGACCACATCTCCGATCGCATAAATGTTAGGTGCAGAAGTTTGCAGGTGTTCATTAACCTCCACACGACCTTTATCATCGAGTGTTACTCCTGCCGCTGCCGCATTAAGCCCTTCGGTGTAGGGTTTCCGGCCAACAGAAACAAGGCAGTAATCTCCGGTAAAGCTCACTTCCTGTCCTTTCTTATCATCGGCCTTGATCAGAACTTCCTTCCCTTTTCTTTTCACCTCTTTCACCTTATGAGAAAGGTAGAACTTGATTTTTTGCTTTTTGAGGACCTTCATCAGTTCCTTGGACAGTGCGCCGTCCATTCCCGGAATAATACGATCCATAAATTCGATCACTGAAACTTCAGCCCCAAGTCGGCGGTATACCTGTCCCAGTTCGAGGCCAATGACACCCCCTCCAATGATTACCATATGCTTGGGGATTTCGGTGAGCTTGAGGGCTTCTGTAGAGGTTATGACGCGTTCTTTATCGAGGGTTATGAAGGGCAATGAGGCTGGCTTGGAACCGGTTGCGATGATGGTCTTCTTGGCTTCAATTACCGTTTCACCTTTTTCCTGCTGCACGGCAATATGGGTGGCGTCCTTAAAGCTGCCCATTCCCTGGTAGACATCGATCTTGTTTTTATCCATGAGAAACTGTATCCCCTTGGTGGTCTGATCTACTACGGCTTGCTTCCGGGCTATCATTTTCTCCAGATTTACCCGGACTTCCCCTGGGATTTCTATCCCATGCTCTTCAAAATGCTTCACCGCATCCTCGTAATGGTGGCTGGAATCCAGCAGTGCCTTTGAAGGGATGCAACCCACATTAAGACAGGTCCCCCCCAAAGTCGGGTACTTTTCAACAATGGCGGTCTTCATTCCCAATTGTGCACATCGTATAGCGGCTACGTACCCTCCCGGGCCCGAACCGATTACAGCAACGTCATACTGATTCATAAGGAGTAATTATAGGTGTTTGCGGTTTAAATAATCAAAATTATCAGTTAGCAAAAATACAAATGTTTTTGCGGATGCCGGTTAATCAAAGGCAAAATGGCCGTATTCCAAAGATCGCGAGAGTGAAAGAAAAACCAAGCTATAGGGGAATAGCTGTGGTATGCTTTACTTCACTGATAACAAAGGAACTTTGCGTGCTCCCGATGTTCTGTATGGCAGTAAGTTTGGTAACCATGAACTCCCGGTAGGCTTGCATGTCCTGAACGTGAATTTTTAAAATATAATCATAATCCCCACTCACGTGAAAGCATTCGGAGACTTCCTCTAGCTTCAGCACTTCCTTTTCAAACTGCTGAACATTTTCCTTCACATGCTGAATGAGCTTAACATGACATAAAACAGTAAACCCGCGATTGATCTTGTTTTTGTCGAGCAAGGCCACATACCCCCGTATTACACCCTCGCGCTCCAGGCGCTTAATACGCTCGTACACAGCCGTTGAGGACAGTCCCAGGGCAAGCGCGTAGGCTTTGGTCGTCTGTTTACAATTGGCCTGGATCAAATTTAAGAGCTGCGTATCCGTGCTATCCAATTTCATACTGAATCGTTTTCAGAAAATACGTGGTTTAAAACTTAAAAATAGACTTTTATTCTATATATATTAATATTTATAGATTATTTATCTATAATTAATGATAATAATTGATTATATACCAGCTATTGATTATTTTTATACTAATAAAATAAGAACGATATGGCACACAAGGCATCCGACCGCATCCTCGACTTGCACAACTTTGGTGAATTTGGTGGGGTTAACCCCTCGATCTCAGATTCTTCCACCTACACCTTCCTCTCAGCCAAAACCATGTTCGATACTTTTGAGGGGAACACCGAAGGCTGTTATCTCTACAGCAGGCACTCCTCCCCTTCTAACCTGTACCTGGGTGAAGCCCTGGCCGCTCTGGAGGGAACCGAATCTGCCAATGTGACTGCCAGTGGCATGGGGGCGATCACTGCTGTAATTTTACAACTTTGCGGAACAGGGGACCATATCGTTAGCAGCCGCACCATCTACGGAGGTACCTATGCGTTCCTGAAAAACTTTATCAAAAAATTTGAAATTTCTACTTCATTTGTGGATATCACCAACCTGGAAGCCGTTGAGAATGCTATCAAGGAGGGCACAAAAATGATCTATTGCGAATCGGTGAGTAACCCCCTGCTGGAAATAGCAGATATACAGGAGCTTTCCCGTTTAGCCAAAAAATACAATATTCCCCTGGTGGTAGACAACACCTTTTCTCCGTTATCACTGGCCCCTGCCAAACTGGGCGCTGACATTGTGGTGCACAGCTTAACTAAGTTCATCAATGGAACCAGTGACTGTGTAGCCGGTGCTGTATGTGCCAGCAAAGAGTTCTGCCTTTCCCTCAAAGATGTCAATAGTGGTGCTGGAATGCTACTGGGCAGTACGCTGGACAGTATCCGGGCGGCTTCCATCCTTAAAAATATGCGAACCCTTCACCTGAGAATGCAAAAACACAGTTACAATGCCCTCTATCTGTCTGAGCGATTTGAAAGTGACGGGTTGCGGGTGGTTTACCCGGGATTGGCATCGCACCAAGGGCATGACCTGATGAAATCCCAAATGGTTCCCGAATATGGTTTCGGGGGTATTATGACCCTGGATGTGGGTAGCCTGGAGAAGGCCAATTCGCTTATGGAACTCATGCAAAAGGAAAACCTGGGTTACCTGGCCGTTAGCCTGGGCTTCTATAAAACCCTGTTCAGTGCCCCGGGCACCTCTACTTCCTCCGAGATCCCCGAAGAGGAGCAGGACGCAATGGGCCTTTCTGACGGCCTCGTCCGATTCTCTATTGGCCTTGACGACGATATTGAGCGCACCTACCAGACCATGAAGTCTTGTATGGAGACATTAGATATCCTGGACCCTAAGTCGGCCATCGTTTAGTACACCTGCCGGGAGGGTTTGCAGAACCGTTGTCAAAATCGTAATATTACCTGCAAACTAATCCCCTAGGTATGGCGAAAAAGCCCTCGAGCAAACTCAGACAGGACGAACACATAGTAGAAAACCGGGAACTCAATATCTGGGAAGCACTGATCCCTGTTTTTGCCCTCGTTGGAATGCTTGCCTACAATGTCTACGTTTTTGGCGACAATGCCATTGGCGGATCCAATCAGTTTATTCTTCTCATGGGGGGCGCCGTTGCCGCCATTGTGGGCTTTTTCAATAAGGTAACTTACAAACAGATGCTGGCCGAAGTAGCCGAAAACGTCAAATCTACGACTGGCGCTATTTTAATCCTGCTCATGGTAGGTGCCCTTGCCGGCACCTGGCTGATCAGCGGGATTATCCCGGCCATGATCTATTACGGACTTCAAATTCTCAACCCAACCATTTTCCTTGGGGCCTGTGTGGTGATCAGTGCCATTATTTCCATAGCTACCGGGAGTAGCTGGACCACTGCAGCTACCGTCGGTATTGCCTTGATCGGTATTGGCGACGCTTTGGGGATTTCCCTTGGCATGACGGCCGGCGCTGTGCTTTCGGGAGCTTATTTCGGGGACAAAATGTCGCCGCTCAGCGACACCACGAACCTCGCCCCAGCCATGGCGGGAGGAGAGCTTTTTGGTCATATCCGGTACATGACCTATACTACTGTGCCAACCATAAGCATTACCCTGCTGGTATTCCTTATCATTGGTTTCAACCTGGAAACCACAGGCATTGCTGATACCGATTCCATACTGGCCTCCATTTCCGGCACCTTTAACGTCAACGGCTGGTTGTTTATAGTTCCTGTGATCGTCATTTTTATGATTGTGCGCAAAGCCCCACCCCTGCTTGCCCTGCTTATAGGCACCTTATTAGGTGGCGTCTTCGCCCTGATCTTTCAGCCCGGGATCGTCGCGAGTATTACTGGTGCTGATACGCTGACGTTTGAATCGGCCTATATGGGGATTTTAAATGCGATCACCATCAAAACCTCTGTAGCCACTGATAATCCGGCATTAAATGAACTGTTCTCGGCCAAAGGTATGGCCGGGATGCTCAGCACCATCTGGTTGATCGTCTGTGCTATGGTCTTTGGCGGGATCATGGATGGGATAGGCGCCCTTTCACGCATTACAAAAAGCTTACTGGGCCTGGCCAAGACCACTTTTGGCCTGTTCGCCAGCACAGTGGGCAGCTGCCTGGCCCTGAACGTGACCGCTTCTGATCAGTACCTGGCTATCGTAGTGCCCGGTAAAATGTTTTCCAAGGCCTATGAAGACCGGGGGCTGGCGCCTGAGAACCTGAGCCGTACCCTGGAAGATTCCGGTACGGTAACTTCCGTGCTCATTCCCTGGAATACCTGTGGTGCCTATCATAGCGGGGTGTTGGGAGTGTCTGTTGCCGACTATTTCTTCTTTGCCATCTTCAACTGGCTGAGCCCTATAACCACCTTGTTTTTTGCTGCCCTGGGCATTAAGATCAAACAGTTGCAGGCAGCGGTGCGTTAAGGGAAAAATTCATCCTAATTTTACATAAAAAGTCATTCCTTTTCCCTGTAGATTTTTTAATTTCACAGTTCTAAAATGTTATTACTATGGCAACTGTTACTTTAAAAGGAAATGCGATAAACACAATAGGCTCCCTGCCCGCAATAGGCAGCAAGGCTCCCGATTTTAAATTGATCAAAAACGACCTTTCGTCTGCATCCCTCGGGGATTACGCTGGAACTCGACTCGTCCTGAACGTCTTTCCAAGTATCGATACAGGCACCTGTGCCCAATCCGTACGCCAATTCAATCAGGAGGCAGCTGAACTGGACAACACCAAGGTATTGTGCATCTCAAAAGACCTGCCTTTTGCCCAGGCGAGATTTTGCGGCGCAGAAGGTATCAACAATGTGGAAATGCTTTCTGATTTCAGGGATGGGAACTTCGGGAAGGCTTATGCCTTGGAGTTTGCAGACGGGCCATTACAACCCCTTCATTCCAGAGCAGTTGTCGTTCTCGACACACAAGGTACGGTTATCTACACAGAACAAGTATCTGAAATCGCAGACGAACCTAACTACAAAGCCGCACTGGAGGCCTTAATGGATGCCTAGGGAAGGATTCCTCAAGAACAGGATCAAGAGCGTTGGTTTTGCCTTACGCGGGGCCCTATTTCTCATCAGGACAGAGCGCAGCATTAAAATACAGGTGGTCATTGCCCTGTTGGTCACGGCCGCGGGTTTCTATTATGAGATAAGTACCACAGAATGGATCGTTCAGGTACTCGCCATAGCACTGGTCCTCGGGGTGGAAGGGCTGAATACAGCAATTGAAAAAATAGCTGATTATATCCAACCGCAATACGATCAGCA
>NZ_CEYNTP010000055.1:0-13035 GCF_982873095.1 Lentiprolixibacter sp.
GGGACAGGAGAATTTATAAAGGCTGCAAGGGCAAAAGGTTGGAAAGTTTCTGGAGTAGAACCTAATCCATCTGCCAGGAAGATAGCCTTGGAAAAGGGAATAGATGTAGTAGCAGATCTAAGGGACATGAAAAGTGGAGACTTTGATGTGGTCACACTCTGGCATGTTTTAGAACACCTTCCAAACCTGGAGGAGAGCATTGTGAAGATTAAAGCTTTAATTAAACCTAACGGTATTCTTGTTTTGGCGCTTCCCAATTATAAATCCTGGGACGCCCAGCATTATGGCCCCTATTGGGCAGGATATGATGTTCCGAGACATTTGTGGCATTTCTCCAAATCATCGGTTTTGACATTATTTGGCAACAGTGGTTTTGAATTAGAAAAAATACGTCCGATGTATATGGATGCGTTTTATATATCCCTGCTCTCCGAAAAATACCGCCACAGAAAAATGCGATGGGCATCCGCTATCTTCAACGGAATCCGTTCAAACATAGATGCAATCCGCACAAAAGAGCACTCTTCACTTGTTTATGTGCTTAAAAGGCCCGAAAAAAGCATTTAAAGACGCCTAAACGACTTTTATCCCTCTGGGCATATAATTGCCTGCAGAAACCAAAGAGAGGCTTTAAATCGAAGATTTTCAGCACAAACTATATAGATATTTCAAATTCTACTATAATTCTATCATAGAAATAACTTATATAAAGAATTGGAGATTCTTATTGTTCTGAGTAGGACGAATTTCACATTGCTCATATCAGAATTCTTTTTGTTTTCCTTTTCCTATCTTCGCCCTTCAATTTTATAAACAATGATAAGATTATCGTTTTTGTTCATCGTCCTCTTCATAGTGTCCTGCCAGCAGAATAAAATCGGTTTTGTAGACAATGGTGAGTTGTTGGAAAACTATCAGGAGAAAAAAGATATTGAAGCCCGGTACCAGGAAAGGTCCCAGGCCTATACCAAAAAAAGAGACAGTATTTCCCAGGCGTTTCAATTAGAAGCCCAGGCACTTCAGACAGAATCTCAAGGCATGTCCCAGAAGAAGGCCCAGGAAGAGTATGCCAACCTGCAGCAAAGAGGACAATTTATCGGCCAGCAGTTGCAGCAGGAAGAACAGCAACTTCAAGCACAGGGACAATCCGAGATCGATAGTCTTCTCAGTAAGGTGCGTAAAGAGATAGCCGCCTACGGCAAAGGCAATGGGTATTCCTATATCCTTGGAAAAGGGGATGGGGGTAGTGTGCTCTACGGTGAAGAAGCAAAGGACCTTACTCAGGAAATCCTCAAGATCCTGAACGAAAAGTATCAACAATAGGCACTTACTCCCTACTGGAGGGGCACTGCATCAGGCTTGTAGGAGATACAGCAGAAAGATACTGGGCATGAGGTAGATCACTATGGTCCTAGCCCCATCGTAATCCTTGGCGATACGCTGCCCTAGTAAAAGCATTAACAATGCTACATTACCCAGGATGGCCGACAAAAGTGCTAATCGGCCGGCCCCTGTAGTATAGAGCTCAACAAGCCCTGCGAGGCTCAGCACGCCTGTAGCGGTCTCAAAAATTAACAGGACTATCAATAATTGGGGCACTGTGTTCCGGAAAAGCGTCTTCGAAAAGTGGCCATTTAGCCAGGAAAGATTGCCCTTAAAATCAAGAATTTTATCCAGGCCACTTTGTAAAAAAGTGATGGCCAGGAATAATAGCAACACGGCCTCAGTCAGATGGTTGAGAATAGCATCCATATCGGTGGTTTTAAAATACTCCCTGAACCCTTAACTAAACATGGGATTTCGCCATGGTAAGACCTGCTTTCTTGTGGAGCAAGCGTGTTAGTTTAATGGACAGGTCCATAAGTATAATTTTTGAATTCCCGTTTCGTTCCACGTGGTAAATAGCCTGCTCCAGTTCCTCTGCGATTTCCACAACATTATTCTCATGCACAAAGGGGGCAAATTTCCTTAAGTCAAAACCAGCTTCATGCAGACTCATGTAAGCCAGTTCGGGCAGCTGAAAATTAATAAGCATAGCCTGACGGATTACCGCAAGGCAATACTTCAGGAATTTCTTTTGAGTTTCACGGCCTGTTTTGGCGATTTCCTCGCTCCAGAGGATCAATTCGTGTATAGCTCCCTTATTTCCCTTGGCTTTGAAAGCACTTCGGACCCATTGTACAAACCAGCGCTCGAACACCAGATCCTCAGAATCCCGGTTCATAAGATCGAGGGCCTTATTGAAATTCCCATTTGCTTCATGCGCCACTTTCCTGGCCTCTTCCCTCAGCAAGCCCTTCTCTTCCAACGCCTGTGCAATCGCGTCTTCAGCAAGGGGAGGGAAATGCAGCACCTGGCAACGCGAGCTGATGGTTTGCATCAGCTGCTCTTCGTCTTCTACGATAAGTATGATCACCGTTTTCTCAGGAGGTTCTTCGATTAGCTTTAGCAGTTTGTTCGAGGCCGAAATGTTCATTTTTTCGGCCATCCAGATCAGCATTACCTTAAAGCCTCCTTCATAGGATTTCAGAGAGAGTTTTTTAACAATGTCATGGGCTTCATCTACTCCAATTTGCCCCTGCTTCCTTTCTATCCCGATAAGCTGGTACCAATCAAAGAGATTCCCGTAAGGCTGTTCCCTTATAAACTGGCGCCATTCCGCAATAAAATGGTCGCTTACCGCATGGGATTTAACCTTGTCGGTATTGGAAACGGGAAAGGCAAAATGTAAATCAGGGTGGGAGAGTTGTTCGCATTTAAGATTGCAGGAATCCTCTCCTCCGGTATTTTCACCCCCTGTATTGCCACAAAGCAAATAGCGGGCATAGGCCAGGGCAGCGATCAAAGTGCCGGAACCTTCTGGTCCCACGAACATCTGGGCATGGGGGATCCTGCCTGCATCCGCACTTTGGGTGAGGTGTACCTTTATGTGATTTAATCCCAGAATCTCCCTGAACAGCATATTTCAAATATAAGGTATTTTGAATGTCGGGGGCTGATTTTTTTGGGCAACTCTTCCGCTTCCTAACAGATAATATTTACATTTGATTCTTCTAATACAAACAAAGATGAGAACCATTGACGACTATAATTTCGAAGGCAAGAAAGCACTGATACGGGTTGATTTTAACGTACCGCTTGACGGGGAGTTACAGGTGACAGACACGACACGGATCGAAGCTGCCAAACCCACCATCATCAAGGTGCTGGAAGACGGCGGGAGCGCTGTTTTGATGAGCCACCTGGGCAGGCCAAAAGGGCAGCGGGTACCGGAGATGTCACTATCCCATATTTGCGATGCTGTTTCGGACATTATTGGGGTCGAGGTCAAATTTGCGGAAGACTGTATTGGAGAGGAGGCTGAAGCCGCCGCCAAAAGTCTAAAACCTGGCGAAATCCTCCTTTTGGAAAATCTTCGCTACTACAACGAGGAAACCGACGGAGATGAGGACTTTGCCCAAAAACTGGCTGCTTTGGGAGATGTTTATGTCAATGACGCCTTTGGAACCGCCCATCGCGCCCATGCCTCAACGACCATTGTAGCCCGCTTTTTCCCCGGAAAAAAGTGTTTCGGATACCTGCTGGCCAAGGAAATTGAGGCCATTGATAAGGTCATGCGGTCTGGAGAAAAACCAGTAACAGCAATCCTAGGAGGGGCCAAAGTATCCTCAAAAATCACCATTATCGAAAATATTCTGGACAAGGTAGACCACCTCATTATCGGTGGTGGCATGACCTATACCTTCATAAAAGCACAGGGGGGAGCCGTAGGGGATTCCATCTGCGAGGATGATAAGCTAAACCTTGCCCTGAACATCCTTAAGCAGGCCAAAGCCAAGGGAGTACAGGTGCATTTGCCTACCGACGTGCTTGCCGCAGACGCCTTCAGCAACGATGCCAACACCCAGGTGGTCCCCGTGGGTGAAATCCCCCAGGGCTGGCAGGGACTGGATGCCGGGCCAGACACCCTGGCTCAATTTCGGGAAGTGATCCTGGCCTCGAAGACTATTTTATGGAACGGACCGGTTGGGGTTTTTGAAATGGAAGCATTTGCAAAAGGTACCATAGCCATGGGTCATAGTATCGAAGAGGCTACTAAGAAAGGTGCTTTTTCCCTCGTAGGCGGCGGGGATTCGGTCGCCGCAGTAAAACAGTTCGGGTTCCAGGATAAGGTAAGCTACGTTTCTACAGGAGGCGGGGCGATGCTTGAGAGCCTGGAAGGCAAAACCTTACCGGGGATTGCAGCAATAATGGAGTAATCCTGCGTTATACATATAGTTAGGGACCTTCCAGCTCAGCTGGAATAAAATTTCCCATTCTCAGAAAAAAATACGATTTTCGTTAGTCCCCACGGCTAAAGACAAGCGACTTATGATGGTAATTAGAAAATGTATGATGGTGTTGCTCCTTCTTGGGGGAGTTGCTATAGCGAGCGCACAGGATGCCAAAGATCCTTCGGAAATACAGCCCGTAAAGGTGATGGCTCAGGGGATCAACAAGGAGATTCTTTCCAAATCCCAACTTCCGGGAGAGCAAACAGAACGGGAACCCACAATTGAAAAGCAGTCCGCGATCAAAGGGGAGTTGCTCAGGACCAACAGCGGCGAGGTGTATGGTGATTACGATCTCATCAGGAGGTATGACAGCCTGTGGCTTGAAGAGCTGGCGAAAAATCATGCCCTGTATACTGAAATGCTGGTGGAAGACCATAAAGAAGAACTTTCGGGGGCAGAACCTGTAGGATGGGACACAGAAGTGTTCAAAAAGCGATTAAAACATCTTGACGATAAAACTCCGCTCGACATTTCTTACAACCCTTCCCTTGAAAGTGTAGTGAAATCCTTCCTGATGAAAAAGAAGGACCTGTTAGGGCGTATGATCACGGCAAGCCAGTTTTATTTTCCCATGTTTGAAGAAGCGCTTGACCGCAATAACATCCCCCTTGAAATCAAATACCTGTCTATTGTAGAATCTGCCCTCAACCCCCGTGCCCGTTCCAGGGTGGGTGCCACCGGGCTGTGGCAATTCATGTACGGGACCGGAAGGATGTACGGCTTAGATGTGAACAGCTATGTTGATGAGCGCAGCGATCCCGTTAAATCCACGGAGGCAGCATGCGCATACCTATCCAAACTCCACAGTATTTTTAACGACTGGGACCTGGCACTGGCCGCCTACAATTCAGGGCCGGGAAATGTAAACAAAGCCATCAGAAGGTCAGGTGGATATAAGAATTACTGGAATCTCAGAAGATATCTTCCCCGTGAGACAGCCGGTTATGTTCCCGCTTTCATAGCAACCTATTATTTATTCGAATATGCAGAAGAGTACGGCATAAAGGGCGAAGTTGCAGAAAGGCCTTATTTTGAAACGGATACGGTAAGTGTGAAGAACCTGATCACCTTTGAGCAAATTTCGAAATGGTCCGGGGTAACGGTCGAAGAACTAAAGGTGTTGAACCCCTCCTACAAGCTCAATATCATCCCCAGGATCGAAGGAAAAAATTACACGCTTCGCCTGCCTGTGGAAGCATTGGGTCGTTTTGTTGCGAACGAGGAGGAAATCTATGTGCAGGCCGAAACTGAGATCAATAAGAGAGAAAAACCCCTTCCCGAACTGGTAAAGGCAGAAGATCGCATTCGCTATCGGGTGCGTAGTGGGGACTATTTGGGAAGGATCGCTGAGCGATATGGCGTACGGGTCAGTCAGATTAAACGATGGAATGGCCTGAGGAGCGATCAGCTTCGCATAGGGCAACGATTAACCATCTACCCGAGAAAGCCGGCATTCTCCTCAAACACAACCGCATCAAAAAGTAATAAAAACACTTCCAAACCACTTGCAAATAGCGATTCCAAGTTCCATATGGTACGAAAAGGGGACTCCTTATGGACCATCTCCCAACAGTACCCGGGAATTTCCATTGAAAATTTACGAGAATGGAACGATATTCGCGGGAACGATATCAGACCGGGAACCAAGCTGAAACTCTGCGCCTGTTCCCCGTAAAATCACCAGAAATGAAAAAATTAATTATTGCACTTGCTATCTTAACCGGCCTGCTGGGCTGTGAGGAAAAGAGCAAGAAGAAGTATAAACCTGTATCTGTTGGGGCCATCAATTCCCTGGCGGTGGTCATGGAGCCCCAGTTGTGGGAAGGCAGGGTTGGAGACAAGGTCCGTGAATATTTTGCCGCGCCTATGGTAGGACTTACCTGGGAGGAACCCCTGTTTACCATAGAACATATGCCACAACAGGTGTTTACAGGGATGACCCGCCATCGAAGGTCCGTACTCTTTGTAAGCCTGGACAGCCTCGACGTTGCCCATATAAAAACAGACCTTTATGCGTCTCCCCAAAAGGTAGGGGTAATCAAGGGGGAGACCGAAGAACAGCTGTTGGCCAACCTGGAACAAGGGGCGGAAAAGATCATATCTACCTTCAAGAAAAATGAGATCGAAGAAGCGCAAAAACGCTTTAAGCGCTCCCTGAGCAAGGACAAGGTGCTGGAGGAAAAATTCGGCATATCACTTACCATTCCCTCCATATATGTCCTGGGGAAGGAAGAAGATAATTTTGTGTGGATCGACCGACAGATCCAGAAAGGATCCATGAATATCATCGCTTATACCCTACCTGCGGATACCTTTAATAACGATTCTACTTTTGTGCGGGACATTGTTCGAATGCGGGATTCCATTGGAGAAAAGTATATTCCCGGACCAGATATCCCCAATAAGACTACCTACATGATCACTGAAAAGGCCTTTGCCCCTTATGTGTTTTCTGCCGAGGTGGCAGGAAAAAAGGCGGCGGAAGTCAGGGGCATATGGGAAGTAAAGAATTATCCCATGGCCGGGCCGTTCTTAACTTATATCATCAACGACGAGGAAAACCACCGCATCCTGGTCCTGGAAGGCTTCACTTTTGCGCCTGCCACGAATAAACGCGATTATATGTTTGAACTGGAGGCCATTCTCAAGACCCTCCGTTTTAAGAAAAAGGCATAAATGGGAAAGCCCGGAAGAATCCGGGTCATCGCCTCACTAAGTAATACCGATTGGTTTTTAATCAAACGGGAATCCTGAAAATATGCGGAACCAGAAGGCATACAATACGATCAGGAACATTGCAAAAGCAAACCAGGCAAGGATCTTTAAGGTATTACGTACAAAGTAATTCGTGAACTGCCGGAAGGCATTCAGGTAGATTTCTTTAATGTGTAGAAGTGTAGTCATAGGATTTCGGGGTTTTAGTTTATCGTCTATATAAGTTCTGAATACTATACGTATCAAAAAAAATTATTGGCCAAGCCGCAAATAAATTGGTATTAAGGGTTCAAAAACTCTCCTCTAATGGGCTGCAATCAAAAAATGGGATGGACAAGGAGTACGATTTAATCGACAAACAGGAAATACCTCAGAAAAAACAATAAAAAAACGCCCCTTAAAGGAGCGTTTTTCAGATTTGGTTGGTTTGATTGTTAATCGAATGCGAATCCTGTGGCTACCCTGAAAATAAAGGCATAGAGCACAATGACAAAGCTGATCAGGCAGAACCACGTAAGGATTTTAAAGAGATTTTTCACCACAAAGGGCCCCAGATTACGGAAGGCTTCGAGGTAAATTTCTTTTATGAGTAGTAAATGTTTCATAGGCGGTGTTTTTATAGTCTTGATTATAATATATAACTGATAATGAATCTTTTGCGTGTGCCTGCTCCCACTTTTGTTGTCAAATCCACATGCGGCGTGGTGTACTGAGGAATCCCATCAACAAACGAGCAGTTTACCCCCCAAAATGTGGGGTGAAGGGGGCTACATGCTCACTATGATAAATTCTGAACGTCTGTTCAGCTGATGCTGTTCCCTGCTACATCTAACGGTGCCGTCACATTCGTTCAGCAAACGCTCTTCCCCGTACCCAATGGCACTTTGAATACGTTTTGGATCTATACCCTGTTCGATCAGGTAGGCCCGCGTAGACTTAGCCCTTTTGTCTGACAGGTATTTGTTGTAGACGGCGGGGCCCCTGGAGTCTGTGTGGGATTCTATTTTGATCACCATACTGGGGTATTCCTTCATAGTAGCCACCAGTTTATCCAGAGATGCTGCGGCATCCTTGCGGATGTATGATTTGTCAAAGTCAAAGTAGATCATATCCACCTTGAGTTTCCGTATCCCGTCTTCTATCGTAATAAGCTGTTTGAGTTTATCCATCTCAATCGCAGTCTCTACCCGTTCATTTTCCAGGGTACTAATGGCCAGTTCATGACCCTCGTAGGAATCTTTCACGGTTCGGATAACGTATTTCGTATTGCTGTCGAGGTCCTCGAAAATGAAGCTGCCATCCTCATCACTGAGCATTTCCTTTAGTTTCCTGTTGTTTTCATCCAACAACTCCACAAGGGCTCCGGGCATGCGCTCACCGCTTACACGCTCCGTAATTACCCCGGCGATAGCATTTTCGTTGGCCTCTTCAGGAATCGGCTTTTGGAAGGAATAAATGTCGTCATCACCCTTTCCGCCGCGTCGATTGGAGGCAAAAAACCCTTTCTGGCTGGCTTCGTCCACAATGAAGGAAAAGTCGTCTACTTTACTATTGATGGGTTGGCCAACATTTCTGACCTCAAGGAATCCGTCTTCGTCGTTATAGGGAACTTCAAAAACATCAAGACCCCCCAGGCCAACATGGCCGTCTGAAGAGAAGTACAGTTTCTTAGCTGTGATAAAGGGGAACATCTCCCTTCGTTCTGTGTTGATCTCCGGACCCAGGTTACGGGGTTCAGAAAAGCTGCCGTCTTCTAGCACATCCACGACGAAAATGTCGGTTTTCCCCAGGCTGCCTGGCATGTCTGAAACAAAATATAATTGCTTGCCATCCGGACTTAAGGCAGGGTGCCCTGTGGAATAATTGTCGCTGTTAAATGGAAGTTCCTGGGCCTCGGTCCATTCGCCGTTTACCTTCGTGGATTTATAGATTTTCAGGTGGTTAACCCCTTTTTTGTCGCGCTTTAATTTCTTGCCGTAATTATTACGGGTAAAATACATGGTGGTGTTGTCAGGGGAAAAGGCAACAGTGGCCTCATGGTATTTGGTATTGATCTTTTTGGAGAATTTGGCTGCGTTTTTGACTTCCTGGTTTTCTTTGTTGATCTTGGCTACATAGAGGTCCAGATAAGGCTGATTGTTCCATTTATACCGTCTGGTTTTAAAGAAGGCGGAATCTGCGGACGAAGCGAAAACCAATTGATCTTCCCCGTGAAACATGGGCGCAAAATCAGAATAGGGAGAATTGACCCCGATGTTCTTGACTTCAAACTCCCCGGCTGTATTACGGATATTATCCAGAATGACTTCGCTGGGGATAGGTTTGTTCATATCCTCCAGGCCATCATTGTTTCCTTTACGCATTTTGCGTTCGTATAATCGCATCAGGCGTTTGGAACGGGCATATTTGCCAGTTCCCTTCAGAGTATGTGCATATTTGAACAGATTATCTGCAGACATTTCCTTCCTGTAATTGCGGTAGAGCATATCATACCAATAGAAAGCACGCTCCATATTGGTATTGAAGTAATGGGAATCGGCAGCTCGTTGAATGATACGGTAATCCGGGTTTGTTCCCCCTCTGGCCAGCACGCTTTCATAAATTTCAGCGGCTTCGGCATACCACATTTTGTCAAAATACTGGTCGGCCTTCTGTAACAGTTTATCATTAACCGGAAGGCTAAACTGTTTGTTCCGGTTGTAGCTGTTTTCCAAAGGCAATGCCTCCTCAGATAACACGTCAGAGAGTTGTGCGCCTTCCTCCATTTCAATTGCCGGAGGCGGAATTACTTCAAGGATCCAAAGTTTATCGGTATAGCGACCCTCGTACTGGCTGTTATAGGCAGCTATTGCAGCTTCTCCCTCTTGCAACCGGTCCAGGTAAACATGGTAGAGCCCGGTCTCGGGGTGCTGCAGGCGACCCGCTGTAGAAAATCGTGTTTTCAACTTTGAAGAGAACCTCTTCGCGTTGGTAGTCTCACCAAAAACACCTCCGATGAGGTAATATCCTGGGGCAATCTCAAGACTGCTTTCTATGCTGCGGGTAGGAATTTTACTGGCTTTTGCCATTTCGGAGAAGGAAATACTATGAGTTTTGGGCTGGGTTATAGCACGAGCCTGTTTTTTCCTGATCGTCACAGGCGTAGAGGCAGTATTTTGAACGTTAAGTATCCAGATTTTATCCTGGTATTTCGGCTTGATGTTCTTCTGATAGTGATGCAGAGCTTCGAGGCCTTTTGTGGTGTGACCTACAAATACATAGTGCATCTGGTTTCTCGGGTTGACCAGTGTATTGGCCATCAATCCCTTTCTCTTGAGTGAACGTGCCAACCTGGAGGCATTTTGAGCCTCACCAAATACCCCTGCGATGAGATAGTAGCCATTGGCTATTCCTTTAAGGCCGCTGACACTTCTATGGGAGATCTTATAGTCTTTTGCTACGGACCTGAACCGGGCGTCCTCAACGCTGAGGTCAGGACTTTCTGTTGTACTATGCGAATGCAAAGGCACAGGCATGGCAAAGCACCCTGCCAGGAGGAAAAGGACAAGAATAATTTTTAACTGTTTGTGCATTATAAATCGCTATATCGGGGAAGTGGGTTAGGTCAAAGGAATTTGCTCCCTAAACTGTACAGCAATTGCCCCTGTTATGCAACTAACGTCGAAATTACGTGAACTTTAAGAGGTCAGATACTTTTTGTTGTGAACTACCGACTTTTTGTCGTGAACGATGAAATAATGTAGTTTATCGATGAGGCCTTGTGGTGAAAAGAATACAAGGGGATGGAATTTTTAGCTTGTTTGAGAGGGGAAGATCCAGTCAATTATAATATACCAAAAAGTATATTAGGAGTGCTTATAAACAAAAAAAGCGTCCTGCAAGGGACGCTGTTCTATGTGGGAAGAATAGGTCTTACTCGTTTTTCTCTTCCAATTTCTCATCTTCTTTGGAAGCATCTTTAAATTCTTTGATGCCGCTACCGAGGCCGCGCATCAATTCCGGGATTTTCTTTCCCCCGAACAACAGCAAAACAACCAGGACTATAACGGCGATTTGCCATGCTCCTATAGCCAGGAAAGTAAACAGTGATAACATAAGTTCTTAGTATTAAGTAGAAAACAAATTTATGAAAAAAGAAACAAAAACTGCAGTAATAGTAACGGGAAGATGCCTTTTAAATTGCCGGGGGCCGTTTTTAAGTGAAATGCTTTATCTTAGACCCCCCGGATAACACCCGCCATCTTATATGGCTACTATGGATTTTTAGGGGCTGTTTTATGGCAAAAAAGGTTAAGAAAAGAAAGGAAATAAAAAGGAAACTTTTGCATAAGTATCGTTTGGTGATACTTAACGAAAGCACTTTTGAAGAGAAGATCTCCTTTAAATTGAGTCGGCTTAATGTCTTCGTTACCGGATCACTGTTTATATTGGTCTTAACCGCTCTCACTATCCTGCTTATTGCTTTTACTCCCTTGCGGGAATATATTCCCGGGTATTCTTCCACGGCCCTAAAAAGACAGGCAACGGAACTTACCTACAAGACAGATAGTCTGGTGAATGTATTAAATTATACCAATAGGTATTTAAATAATGTGCGCATGGTGCTACGTGGGGATATTGAAAATACTGAAGTTAACCGGGATTCGCTTTTTGAGCAGTTCAAACTCGATCCGGCCAGCATTGATCTTTCTCCGATCCGCGAAGATTCATTATTAAGGGCAGCCGTGGCTTTAGAGGATAAGTACAATCTTTTTGAGAGCGAACGGGAGCCAGGCAGGCTGGTTTTATTTTCCCCGGTTTCGGGTACTTTGACCCAGGAATACGATCCGGAGAAAAAGCATTACGCTGTGGATCTGGTGGCTCCGGAAGGCTCCCCTGTGAAGTGTGTGGCCAACGGCACCGTGATCTTTTCGGAATGGACGGCGGAAACGGGCTACGTGATTATCGTAGAGCACAAAGACGGATTGATTTCTGCATACAAACATAACGGCTCACTCAGCAAAGGGCAGGGAGACCTGGTAAAGGCAGGTGAAGTGATTGCATCGGTGGGCAATACCGGGGTATTGACTACAGGCCCTCACCTGCATTTTGAACTCTGGAGCAATGGAAACCCTGTGAACCCGGCGGATTACATCGATTTAAAATAAGTGCAATGGCGTTAAAAGGTATTGCAGCAAGGGTTTTTGCCAGGATAGTGGCCCGTCAGACCAAACGCTGGTCTTCTCAACCCGTGGCAAGTCAGGACAAAGTCTTCCGTGAACTTATAAAAAAGGCTTCGGCAACCCGGTTTGGGAAGGACCACAGTTTTACACAAATTCATACACATGCTGATTTTGTTCAACGGGTACCCGTTCGGGATTATGAGGCCCTGCGACCCTACGTGGACAAAGTGGTTTCAGGAGAACCTGATATATTATGGCCGGGAAGGCCCCTTTATCTGGCCAAAACCTCCGGGACTACTTCCGGGGCAAAGTATATCCCCATTACCGAAGTTTCCATCAAAGAGCAGGTCAGGGCTTCTCGCAATGCGATCCTTAGCTACATCCACGAAACAGGTAATACTGCGTTTGTCACGGGGAAGATGATCTTCCTGCAGGGTAGCCCGGAGCTGGACGAGAAAAATGGGATCAAGTTGGGGCGCTTGTCGGGGATTTCAGCGCACTTTGTGCCTAATTACCTCCAAAAGAACCGCATGCCCAGCTGGGAGACCAACTGTATTGAGGATTGGGAAACCAAGGTGAACACCATTGTTGAGGAAACTTTGCATGAGAATATGACGGTGATCGCGGGGATACCATCCTGGGTACAGATGTATTTCGAGAAGCTGCAGCAAGCTTCGGGAAAAAAGGTGGGGGAGTTGTTTCAAAATTTTCAGCTGTTTATTTATGGCGGTGTGAACTACGAGCCTTACCGGGCAAAATTTGAAAACCTTATCGGCCGAAAGGTAGACAGTATAGAACTTTTCCCCGCCAGTGAAGGGTTTTTT
>NZ_CEYNTP010000056.1:0-13011 GCF_982873095.1 Lentiprolixibacter sp.
CAGATGATGGCACTAACAGAGAGCAGCACCTCGGCAAGGGTAATGGCCAGAAAAACGCCAAGGGCCCCCAATTCAAAGGTAATGGCAGCCAGGTAGGCAAAAGGCAATTGAAATATCCAGAAGGAAATAAAATTGATCTTTGTTGGTGTCCGTGTATCCCCTGCCCCGTTGAACGACTGTGAAATTACCATACCATAGGCATAGAAGAGGTATCCTGCCGCAACCACCTGAAGGCAAAGGGCCCCGTTTTGCACAACAAGGGAAGTATCATTGAAAAGTGAAATTATCTCCTTTGCAAAGACCAGGTATAGGATAGAAACGGCCAGCATAAATATGGCATTGTACTTTCCGGTAAGCCATACAGATTTCTCTGCGCGATCTGGCTGTTGGGCCCCCAGGTTTTGTCCAACCAGGGTAGCCGCAGCATTGCTCATTCCCCAGGCTGGCATGAAGGTAAACATCATTACCCGAATGGCAATGGTATATCCTGCCAGTACTTCACTTCCAAATTCTGACATGATCCGCATTAAAAACACCCAGCTGGAGGTACCAATAAGAAACTGGGCAATGCCCCCAAGTGATACCTGGACCAGATTGAACATCACCTTAAGCCGCAGCATTATATCCTGCAACCCCAATTTGATGCGACCCCATCCATAGAATAAGATAGCCAGCTGGAATACAACAGCTGTACCCCGCCCAATATTGGTGGCAATGGCTGCACCCATAACCCCGAATTCGGGAACTGGCCCCAGTCCGAAAATAAAAATAGGGTCCAGGATGATATTCAGGGTGTTCGATAACACCAGCGTCCACATGGCCATGGAAGCATCCCCTGCCCCCCTGAAGATGGCATTTATCAAAAATAGCAGCACAATGGTAATGTTGCCCCCAATTAGTAACTTGGTATACCCGTAGCCTTCTTCAATTAGGTCGGGTTCACCTCCCATCAGTGCAAGGATCTCCTTAGAGTATAAAAAGCCCAGCACGCCGATACCTGCCGCTACAAACACCCCGAGTAAAATGGCCTGCATGGCTGCTTCACGGGCACCTTTTTCGTTCTTTTCCCCTACCCTTCTGGCGACCACTGCTGTAGCGGCCATACTTAAACCGATGGCAATGGCATACACCAGGGTAATTACCGATTCTGTAAGCCCTATAGTAGCTACTGCGTTGACGCTTACCTGGGATACGTAGGCAATATCCACAACGGCAAAGACTGATTCCATCATCATTTCCAGGATCATGGGAATGGAGAGCATGAAGATGGCCTTTCGGATACTACCAGAAGTAAATTCCGTTTCCCTGCCGGTTACGGCGATGATGAAATAGCGGAAAAATTTTTTTATGGAATTGTTATTCGAAGTCATGAAATGAAATTATGTAGTTAGGTAAAGAGCGTCTTGGAACCCCCAAAGAGCAGGGGTTTATCGGGTGGCAATGGCCGGCAAGACATCTGTGGTGAACATAATTTCTAGCACTTCATAACGGCACAAAGATGCAATTTTTTTCGAAGAAGTAAAATTTACTAGAACGATTGGGGATTCCTGAACCCTTTTTATTAGGGTCTAACTAAGTAATTAATCCAGTTTTTCCGGTCCCTCTGAATCGTTGTGGATCACCCAATGTTCATCCTGCATGGACTTATATCGGATCTCGTAGTTCAGTCCTTCCTCTATTGAGGCCAACCTGGAAAGAAACAACTGGTAATCATCTGCTGAGGTTGCCTGAAAAATACGATACGTGCTATTAGGTGGTATAGCCATACCTGGATCTAATGAGGAGTTATCAAAATATGCTAAACTATCCAATGCGGCATCCTGCGCGATCAAAAAATTGAACAAATAATGGCCATAATCCTTTAGATCATACTCCTGTCCCCGATACTGCAATTTAACGGATTCGATAATTGCGGGGCCCACACCATAATTCTGAATGCTAAGCGTGTAGGTCTTGTTTTCGATATCATTGGAAGTAGACAGTTGCAAATACGGTAAAATTGAGAGGTAATTTTGCTTACTCATCAGGTTGGTCTGATAGATGAAGATGATCAGGGTGATAAAGCTGATGCTCATTGCACTCAAGCTGAGAATGCGCTCAGAATTCCATTTGATCTTTAACTTGGCCATAGTGGTAGAACTAATTTTCCAAAAAGTAAGGATTACGGATTATCCCGTAAGCAATAGCATTACTTATTCTTGTAGACAACACGATACCTCCATAGACTAACCGCTCCCAGGATCACTACGCCTAAAACCGTATACCAGACAAAGGTCGGGGTGATCACCTTGGCACCGCTGGCATAACTATGCAGCCCTACCAGATAGAAGTTGACCCCAAAGTAGGTCATCATGATGCTGGCGAAAGCGATGATGCTCAGGAAATTGAAGGTCCACCTTCCTTTTAAGCCGGGAACGAGTCGCGCATGAAGGACAAAAGCATATACCATAATGGAAATCAGGGCCCAGGTTTCTTTGGGGTCCCATCCCCAGTATCTCCCCCAGCTTTCATTGGCCCATTGCCCGCCAAGGAAATTTCCAATGGTGAGCATAATCAAACCAACGGTCAATGCAAGTTCATTGATCACAGTGATTTCCTTCAAGTTGTGCTCCATACGTTTTTTGTTCTTTCGGTTGGTAAGGATGATCAGTAGCAGGGACACCACACCAAGGATCATCCCTACCGTCAACGGGCCGTAACTGCCCACGATCACAGCCACGTGAATCATGAGCCAGTAACTGTCCAGCACGGGCACCAGGTTGGCAATGGCCGGATCTACCCAACTCTGATGGGCGATCCAGAGCAACATGGAGGTCACAAAGGCCGATGCAGCAATGGTAAGATCACTCTTCCTCCCGAAGGAAAGGCCCATGGCGAGCGTAGCCCAGGAGACATACAGGATACTTTCATAGGCATCACTCCAGGGAGCATGCCCGGAGATGTACCAGCGCATTACAAGGCCTGCGGTATGCCAGATAAAAAAGATAATTATCGCCCCTTTAAAAAAGTAGGTCCCTACTTTCCATATCTCCCGTTCTTTAAAAATCCGGAATACAAGCACAAAGAACATGAGAATACCCACCAGGGCATACCATTTGTACAGGCGGTTAAAAATATCGAGTTTGTTATAGATGATCTCTGCCTTTACCTTTTTCCTGGAAGGGAGCACTTCGCTGCCGTGATTTTCCTGGTTTACGTGGAAGGCATTCAAGAGGTTATCGGCCTGGCTGTAGTCACCTGTAGACTGGGCTTCTCGCAAGGACATCAGATAGTAGGGAATACTATTGCTGATAAAATTGCTGTAAAGGCTGTCCCCTACCTGGAAACGGCCTGCCCGGTATTCCACTGCGGAAATCCATTTGTTATTTTCATCGTTCAGCAAGGGGTAGATCTTGATGATTTCACCGCTTAAAGCGCGGTCCAGCAAACTCAGGCGGAAATAAGCATCCTTAAAATCCTGTTGAAATTTATTCGGGGTGTTGGTCGAAAATGCCTCCTGCAGGTAAGGCCCGAGTTTATTTCTCCCGCTTTCATCAAAGAAATCTGTTGCCCTGATAAACTTTTTCCCTTCCGGAATACCAATGATCTTGCGGATACTGTCGTTCTGGGCCGTTTTGTCCAGGGCAATAAATTCGTTATTGTACCATAGTGCCGGGTTGAGCATCATGGAAAGGAAGACCTGGTTGGCATCCAACTCTTTATAGGAATCCTTGAAACTGAGCTTTCTCAAGAGCTCAGAGGCAAAGGTGTTAATGGGTTTCATTCTTCCCCCGTCGTCCTGGATAATCAACTCTCCAAAAAGTGCAGCGTGTTCCTCCGGCACTTTTGTTTGCAGGATTAGGGAATCCACTTCCTCCTGTGTGGGTGGTGCCGTGTGCACGTGTTCCTCACCGCCAGAGGTGTCCTGGGCAAAGGCCGTGGATGAAAGCAACAGGAGCGCTAATGTGGTCAGTGCTGCCTTTTTTCGTTTAAGTTTGTCAAGGGCTTTGGCCAGGTCCTTGAACCTTGTCTTTCCGTAAAACATGATCCCCAATAGACCGATGTAGAGCAGGAAATAACCAATGTAAGTAACCCAGGTACCCCAGAAGTCGTGGTTTACTGAGAGTACCGTTCCTTTCTCATCCTGGTCAAAACTGGCCTGGAAAAAACGGTAGCCCCTGTGGTCGAGGACATGGTTCATATAGATATCGTAATCGAACGCCCGATCATCATTTACCGTGATCTTGCTCATGAAAGAGGCGTAAGCTTTCTCCGTACCAGGATATTTTTCCGCTATAAAATCGTTAAGGCGAATACTGAAAGGGAGCTGATATACCTTGGAGCCGTACGCCAGGGTAAAATCGAGACCGCCAACATTGATCCTGTCAGAATAGGTGGCCGTTCCACGCCCTCCCATGAGTTTGGCCTGCGCCTTTTCCCCATTGGCAGCAATTTCTACAACAAGAGCATCCTGGTCATTTTCCGTTTTCTCTTCCTCAGGTATGGGGGTAACATCGTATTTCCCTTTGATCAAGGGCTGTGGGATCACAAACTGCATGCCTCCCATATTGTAGAGCGAACGCAGTTGAAGGGTTTGTAAACTGTCCGGGATAACCTCCCCGTTGTACTGGTCAGACATCCGCATAAACTCCCCAGGAAAAGGAGATTGCATCTGGTACAGGGTATCACGTGCAAAAATATTGACCGCCCCTTCTGTGGGCTTGTTCAGGGCAAAAAGTACATTGTGAATATTGGTAACCGTACCGCTTTTCACATAATGATCGTGCCGGCCACCCCCGCCGGATTCCACGATCTTTAAATAGGGTTCCCCATTTGCATCAGGCACAAAACCTTTTCTAGCTCCTTCAATAAAATCCACATAGGAAATGGTGAAGTCCTGGCCATTAAAATCAAAGTCCCAGGGTAGATTGGTTTTCAGGGCTTCCGGAGTAACCATCAGTTCATCCTGGAAGGTTTTTCTCATGGGTTCCCCTTCAATCTCCCCATCCACAAGGGCGGTGAGGAAGGTTTTATCGGAATAGAAAACATTTTCAGTACTGCCTTCACGAATGGGCATCATGCCTTCATATCCAAAATACCTTGTGATGAATGCCCCTACAATTATGAGGATCCAGGAAAGGTGTAAGGTAAGTACGGCCCATTTTTCCTTCCTTAATAGTTGATATCGTTTAATATTGCCTATGAAATTTATAAGGAAAAAAGCCATGATCGCCTCAAACCACCAGGCATTATAGATCCAAATCCTGGCCGTTTGGGTACTGTACCAGCTTTCAATAAAAGTACCAAAAGCCATGGCGGTAGCAAATACGATAAACAGTACTGCCATTAATCTCGTTGAGAAAAGGGTCTTCTTCAGTATGTCTTGCATCTTCGGGAAACAGCTTTGGTTGAGTCGGTAAAAATAAGGCCTTTTTCCCGCTTAACATGGGATAAAAGCCCATAAAAAGTTGAACAGAATTGTTAATAATTCAAAAGGGCCAGGCGGATAAAAGTTGTATTTTTGGCCATGCAGAAAGTAGTACTACTCGGTACGGGCAACGTGGCAACACATCTCTTTGAAGCGTTTACCCGTAGTGAAAACATCACGGTGATACAGGTATTTGGTCGTTCTGCAAAAGGCTTGGAAGCCTTTAAAGGTCGAACCAATATCACTCAGGAACCAGATCAGCTTACAAAAGCTGATATTTATATCATTGCTGTAAGTGATGATGCTATAAGTGTTGTATCACAATATGTTACAGATAAGAGTGCTGTCGTGGCGCACTGCTCAGGAGCTGTGGGACTTGATGCACTTCCGGAAGATATAAATCGAGGTGTGTTTTATCCATTGCAGAGTTTTACCAAGGGAAGAACCATTGACTTTTCTTCGGTGCCCATCTGTTATGAGGGTAGCTCGGAAATGGTCCGAGAAAAGCTTTTGAACCTGGGAAAAGCCATTTCACAAGTCTGTATTCCTTTGAAATCCGAACAGCGTCTGGCCATGCACCTGGCTGCTGTGTATACTAATAATTTCACAAACCATATGCTGTACAAGGCATCACAGGTTTGCAAAAAAAATAATTTGCCTTTTTCACTGCTTATACCATTGCTATCAGAGACTGTTGGAAAGCTGAGTAAACATACTACTCCCTACGATGCACAAACGGGCCCAGCAAGGCGGAACGACAAACAAACACAGGAAAAGCATCTGCAAATCATACCTGACAAAATAGACAAAGAAATCTACTCGTTATTGAGTGAATCAATCCGGACAACTTATGGAGGCTAGCTATAAAACCTATTTAAAAAACATCAACACCTTTGTCTTTGATGTTGACGGTGTTTTTACAGACGGGACCGTGCTGATTACCACAGATGGGGAACTGTTGCGTAAAATGAACATACAGGATGGATACGCCGTAAAAACCGCCCTGAAAAAGGGATACCGCATATGTATAATCACAGGTGGCACGAACGAAGGCGTCAGAAAAAGGCTTAAAGGATTGGGGGTTACCGACATTTACCTCGGTGCAGATCACAAAATAGAAGTTATGAAGGAGTATCTGGAATTATATGAGATTGACCCTGCCACCGTCCTGTATATGGGGGATGACCTGCCGGACCTGCCTTGCCTGGAGATAGTCGGGATGCCAACCTGTCCACAAAATGCCGTTCCGGAGATTAAGGAAGTCTGTAAATACATCTCTCCGCATTCCGGAGCTGAAGGTTGTGTGCGAGATGTTATTGAACAGGTGCTTAAGGTGAAAGGGGACTGGCGCGACAACCTCAGCGCCAAAAACGATTAGCCTATGTTTAAGGAATTACCAAACCCCTATCGGGTAGTTTTGGCTTCGGGCTCTCCCAGGAGGCAGCAACTGCTCAAAGAAATGGGCGTATCCTTTGAGTTGCGTGTCAAATCCGTGGAAGAATCCTACCCGGAGCACCTCTCAGGCGAAGAGATCGCAAGTTTTCTGGCCCAAAAAAAGGCCAAGGCACTGCATGATGAGTTAAAGGAAGATGAACTCTTGATCACCGCTGATACCGTTGTCTGGCACAAGGGAAATTCCCTTGAAAAGCCGGAGAACGCAAAAGAGGCAAAAGAAATGCTGCGCGCCCTGTCTGGGGATACCCATCAGGTGATAACGGCTGTATGCCTGACTACTACGAAGGGGGGCCGTATCATCTGCGACCAAACATCGGTAAAGTTTGCAGAACTGACCGAAGAGGAGATCGATCACTACATTGCAACTTTCAAGCCCTTTGACAAGGCCGGTGGTTACGGCATACAGGAATGGCTGGGAATAATCGGAATACAAGAGATCAAAGGTTCCTACACCAATGTTGTTGGGCTTCCCACCCAGAAGTTATACAACGCCTTAACAGATGCTTTGGGCCAAACTACAGTATAACCCTCCCTACACGCGACAAACATCTTGCGGCTTAAACCTGTAATTGATCCGCATGTTTTAGCTTGGGTGCAGCGATACGCTTCTTTATCCCTTTAAACATGCCCTCCTGCATAACAAAATGTGCAGGCTCCATGAAAAAGTAAACTCTCAGTCTTTCTCTTATTGAATGAGCAGTAACCTGGTGACGCGAAATAAGTCGGGTGGTATTTTCATCAATGGGCTCCAGGATAAAAGACCAGACCCCGCTGGGTTTGGTATCCGCGTCTGATGGCCAGTACAAAGAAAATGACAGCTCATTAGGAGGATGTGCGTTCTCAACTCTTGCCAAGGGAAACAAATCCTTCTGCCTTGGATGACTCATCCAGAAGGTGTCGCCCACATGTATATCCTGCCATTCCGGATGAACATGATCTGCATTTTGGAGGTCCATCCTAAAAAGGGATTCAATTACATTATATGAATAAAAAGCTGCCCTTCCCCATCCCACCTGTACCAACCAGGGCCATATCTCTTCCGGTGTAGCGTTGATATTGGCAGCCATAGTCGAGCGAAAGCGTTTTGGAGAAATGAGCTCATCCCCAGGGAATTTTCTCCGGGCTTCATTTTTTGTAACCCCTCTTCTTAAGATTACAGGCCGAAGTATAAAATGGTAAATGATCAATACAGCTGCAACTATGAGCAGGGTTGTCTGAAAGGCGTTCATGTTCTCTTTTTAGGTTAAATCCTCAGTGTACGTTCGGAAAAATCTTACTACCAAAATAGGACATAGAGAAGGCTATGAAAATGATCAGCGTCATCTTGAGTGGAGTTGCCCAACCAAAAACCTTATAAAACGTTAAGGGACATGGTGTTATGAGTGGATCAAGATATCTTTGCACAAAAAGCAATGATGAAAAAGATAGCTGCAGCACTCGCTGCATTCACCTTCACCAGTATTGGGCTACTCGTTCTAACTTCCTGTCACGATGCTGCATCGGCAAGTGAACCAGGTACTGTTCGAGCCTCAATTGAGGTAGCTCTGAACCACAATTCAAAAAAGAATAGTCTCACCCGGGAGTTCAAGGAGTACTGGTATCAGGGAGAAGCCGAGATCAGCAGCTTTGAACTGGAACAAGCCCGTTATGGGGAAATCCGGAAAGGGCACGCCGTACATGTTTTTGTAACAGAACCTTTTTCAGCCGTGAAACAGGTAAAGGCAGATTATGACCGGCCTGGAAATATACCGGTATTGAAACTAAATACTACTAAAAAATACCTTACAGGGATTTACCCCTACTCTATCATGACCAGTAGTTTCTATCCCGTGAGTGGTAATGGCCATGCCGTAAAAGTCTCTAATTCTGTTCAGGAGTGGTGTGGACAGGTGTATACTCAATTGAACAACAGGGAGCAATTTGATATCATGTCGCATTCCTATTTTGAGGGAGAAGCTGATCAACAACTGTCGGTGGAAAAAACTGTGCTGGAAGATGAGCTGTGGAACATGATACGAATACAACCCGGACAGCTGCCTACGGGAAAATTCAAAATCCTGCCATCTCTGGAGTTTATTAGGGTGAGCCATATTCCTATTAAAGCATACGAAGCAGTTGGCAGCAAACAAACTGTAGACGGACGGGTCACCTATTCCCTGGAATACCCGGAACTGGGTCGCACACTTCAGATTATCTATGCGCAGCAATTCCCCTATGGTATTGAAGAATGGACAGATACCTTCAGGAGTGGCTTTGGCAGTAATGCAAAAATCCTGACCTCAAGGGCCAGGAAGATCAAAACCATCAAGGCGCCATACTGGCGGATGAACAGCAATAAGGATTCCATACAAAGAAGCATGCTGAAGCTTCCGTAAGGAAAGCTAACCGCCTGTTAAAGAAGTGCAAAATAAACCAGCAGGGGGCCTATTCTTGCTATCTTTGGATACCATCAAACAGATCAGTCTATGCGAAAACCCTTGCTGTTACTGCTGGGAAGCTTCTTTGTCTTTACAGCAACCCTTGCGCAGGCCCCAAAAAAATATACCTCATCAGAATCCTATCAACTGCTCAGAAAACTGAACTTTCTGGGCTCAGCACTCTATATTGCGGCCCATCCGGATGATGAAAATACACGTTTGATCTCCTACCTTTCCAACAAAGTTCATGCGCGTACTGGTTATTTGTCGATCACCCGGGGAGATGGGGGCCAGAACCTGATCGGGACAGAATTACGGGAACTTTTAGGGGTGTTGAGGACGCAGGAATTACTTGCTGCACGCAGGGTAGATGGCGGAGAACAATTCTTCACAAGAGCAAATGATTTCGGTTATTCCAAACACCCAAACGAAACACTGCGAATCTGGGATAAGGAAGCCGTATTAGGGGACGTAGTACGGGTCATCAGGAAGTTCAGGCCAGATATTATCATCAATCGCTTCGACCACCGCACTCCGGGTTCTACCCACGGCCACCATACCTCCTCGGCCATGCTCAGCACAGAAGCTTTTACCTTAGCAGGGAGCCCCGCTGCATATCCCGATCAATTGGATGCCCTTCAACCCTGGAAAACCCGAAGGATCTTTTTTAATACCTCCTGGTGGTTCTATGGGAGTCCGGAGAACTTTGAAAAAGCCAATAAGGAAAAAATGCTCAAACTTGATGTGGGCACCTACTATCCCTTCCTGGGAAAATCCAACAACGAAATTGCAGCCGAGGCGAGCAGCCAGCACCTCAGCCAGGGCTTTGGACGGCTTTCTGTCAGGGGCACAGAACCCGAATACGTGGAATTACTGGAAGGGGACCTTCCTGCCAATAAAGAAGACCTTTTTGACGGCATTAATACCAGCTGGACCCGCATATCCGAAGGGGAAGCCATAGGTGAACTACTCTATGAGATCGAGGAAAACTTCAATTTTGAAGACCCTACCGAGCACCTGCCTGCACTGATGAACGCATATCAATTGATCTCGAAAATTGAGGATGCCCACTGGAGGAAGGTAAAAACCCAACAGATCAAAGAATTGATCACTGCTGTATCCGGTATGTACCTGGAAGTATCTGCCAGGGATTCCGAGGCAAATCCAGGATCATTTGTAACCCTGGGTATTGAAGCCCTCAACCGAAGCGAAACACCGGTAAAATTCCTTTCCCTCGAGTTCTCCAGTGGACACAATGTACCCAGGAATGAGGATTTAAACTACAATGAGAAGGTAGTTTTTGAAACGGAAACTAAAATCGTGGATACCGCACCGTACTCGAGTCCCTACTGGCTTTCAAAAAAAGGGTCTCTTGGGATGTACCAGGTAGACGACACCTCACTAATCGGAAGACCCGAAACACCAGTAGTGCTCAAGGCCAATTTCCATCTTACCATAGCGGGCTTACCCATTACGTTTGAAAGAGACGTGGTCTACCGATATTCCCGGCCAGACAAAGGAGAACTATACGAACCTTTGGCTGTGCTTCCCGAGGCGACTGTCAGATTTGAAGATAAAGTGATCATCTTCAACAATAGCGAACCCAGGGAAATACCTGTAACCGTAATTGCTCATAAAGACAAGTTGTCTGGAGAACTTGAATTGTCTCCCGGACCCGGTTGGAAAGTAGCTCAACAAAAACAACAATTTTCAATTTCCAGAAAGGGAGAGGAAATAACACTGCTGTACCAACTAACTCCACCACAGGAAGAAGATGAAGGCTACATCAAGCCACTGATCCGGGTCAATGGAAAGGAGCTCAGCCATCAGCTTGAAGTAATCCCCTACCCCCACATTCCCAAACAATCTGTTCTGCTGCCGGCCGAAGCCAAAGTAGTGCGTTTGGATTTAGACAAAGCAGGAAGAAACATCGGATATATCGAAGGTGCAGGAGACGAGGTGCCCGAAAGTCTGGAGCAAATTGGCTACCAGGTGAATCGCATCCACCCTTCAGAGATCCAAAAGCTATCGTTGGATGCCTTTGATGCTATCGTTGTTGGGATCAGGGCCTACAACGTTTCTGATGAATTAAAATTAAAACAGCCCCTTCTCCTGGAATACGCCAGGAATGGGGGCACCCTTATTCTTCAGTACAATACTGCGGGAAGGCGGGACCGGCCTTTTGATGACCTTGCCCCCTATCCCTTAACTTTGTCCCGGGACCGTGTAACCGATGAGCATTCCGAGGTACAGCTGATTGCTCCCGAACATCCCGTTCTGAATTTCCCGAATAAGATCAGTAGTCGGGATTTTGAGGGTTGGGTGCAGGAACGAGGACTGTATTTCCCAAATCAATGGGACAACCGATTTACGCCCATTCTATCCATGCACGACGAGGGGGAAAATCCAAAAAAAGGCAGCTTACTGGTAGCTCCGTATGGAAAGGGCTATTATATTTACACAGGACTGAGTTTCTTCAGAGAGCTGCCCGCCGGAGTTCCCGGAGCGTATAAATTGTTTTCCAATTTGCTTTCGCTGGGGAAGCACAAAATGGAAAAGACATCCGATATAAAGGGATAGCATGAAACACAATTTTATCTGGAAAAAGACATATACACTGGTGCTGGTTCTCAACGCCCTGTATATTATTTTCTTTTATCTAATCATGACCGCATACCTCTGATATGGCCGTAATCGACTGGATCATTCTCTCAGGAACCCTGTTATTCATAGTCGCCTATGGGGTATGGAAAACACGGGGCAGCGAGGATGTTTCGGACTATGTGCTCGGTGGGAACCGGGCGAAATGGTGGACCATCGGATTATCGGTAATGGCGACCCAGGCAAGTGCCATTACTTTTCTTTCTACTCCCGGCCAGGCTTTTCACGACGGAATGGGATTTGTGCAGTTTTATTTTGGCCTGCCCTTGGCCATGATCATTATCTGTATCGTCTTCATTCCCCTGTACCACAAATTAAAGGTCTACACCGCTTATGAATTCCTCGAAAAGAGGTTCGACCTGAAAACGCGGACGCTGGCGGCAATTCTTTTCCTTATCCAACGCGGACTGGCCGCAGGGATCACCATTTTTGCCCCTTCCATTATTTTGTCAGCTGTGCTCGTCTGGGACCTGAAAACCCTCAATATCATTATCGGGGTCCTGGTCATTATTTACACCGTTTCCGGGGGTACAAAAGCGGTAAGTGTTACACATAAACAGCAGATGTTTATCATCATGACCGGGATGATCATGGCTTTTTTCTTCATCCTGGGCTACCTGCCTACAGACATCACCTTTGATAAAGCCATGGAAATCGCCGGGGCAAGTGGTAAGCTGGAAATCCTCAATTTCGATTTGGATACCTCGAGCAGGTACACCTTCTGGAGCGGTATTACCGGTGGGCTTTTCCTCGCACTGGCCTATTTCGGCACAGACCAAAGCCAGGTACAGCGGTATTTATCTGGAAAATCGGTTAGAGAAAGTCAGTTAGGGCTCATTTTTAACGCCGTTTTCAAGATTCCCATGCAGTTTTTCATCCTATTGGTGGGTGTTATGGTATTTGTATTTTACCAGTACAATACCTCTCCCCTCAATTTCAATCCCGCTGCCACGGAGGCTGTGTTGAATTCTGAGCTGGGAGAGGAATACCAGCTTTTGCAACTGGGGCACCAGGAACTTGAGAAGGAGAAGAAAGCGGCTCAGGACAACTATTCCTCGGCATTGGATACCG
>NZ_CEYNTP010000057.1:0-12890 GCF_982873095.1 Lentiprolixibacter sp.
AAGGTAGTGCTTATATCTGAATAATCATCAACAAAAGGTACCGCATCCTTATTGGGGAAGGGCAGCTTGTAGTTTGAGATATGAACTTCATTTCTAGAGTGGCGGTATTACAGGTTCATTGCATGTTCTACAATATTAGAAAATCAAACAAGCCTTTTCATTTGCCACTCCAACATTCAAGGAACTTCCTGAATTGAAGTTCAGGAAATCAGATTCTATACCGTCACTAAAAATTACCCCCTTGCTTGGCATTTTAGACTCAATCTTTATACTCTGGTGGCTATTGATTACTCCATATCCTAAATCTATTTGTGACATTTTGCTTAAAAAGGGTTCGCGAACCACGAATAGCAGCTTCTCATCCTCCCAATCCAACCCAGCGCTGAAATCCCATTTTTGATTATAAAAATAGTTGTTGATATTATTGGTCATATTGAATACCGAACTGACCCAACCCGTGGCACCTGCACCTGTAGACACCAGAATTCCACTGGAAGACTGGCTTTCACGTTGTCCTTGAAATTCAAGATTGTAGCGCGATGAAACATGAGAGGCTGCACCAATGTAAAAATCATTGAATGCCAAAAGTGTTTGTCCATCATTCATAGTGGCTTTTGCCATGGTAACCCTTCTGGATTCGTACGTCCCGTGAATAAAACTCTTGATAGCCGAAAGAAAAGTTTGGGGGCCATGTGGCAACAAAACACCATCGTAACGTTCCTCATCAGGATTGATGGCTACTATAGGGAGTCCATTCACATATTTGGCCGTATTGGCAACCAGCCCATCCTGACCTATAACCACTATCAAATCTCCATCTGCGAACATATAGGTGGGCAAATAGGAGCGGAACAATACCTTGTGCTTAAACAATGGGGAGATCGCTTTTTCCACTTGGCCAAGTGAGGTATAGAAGGTATTGTGTTCATTTTCATAGAAACTGAAATCTTCTCCTGAACGTTCAAGATAAAACTTGGCCTGGGCTTTTGAGTTAAAGCGTTCTATGAGTTGCTCAAGCCGAGTTTTATCTCTAACAATAATGATTTTATCCAGTTCCATTTTATTTTGTCTTGGTGCTGATGATAGATTCCAATAATTCAGGGGAGATATTGAGATTCCCTATTTTATTAGCATTCTCAGCCAATTCCCTAAAGGCAAGCGCAATATGATTTCTTGGGTCGATACCTTTGGAATTGATAGCCATGAGGGTCTTCCAATCCAATTCCTTATAAGGGCGAAGATTAGCGTGCAAAACATACTCTTTGGCATCTGCTTCTTTCTTTTCGTTTTCAACCCTTAGGTCAATTAGTTGCTGTTTGCTATCCTCCAAAGAGATATTGGAAGCCATATCCATTTCTTTGAGCTTTTGTTCATTTTCCTGTTTCACCAATTCGGTTTCCATTTGTTTTTCGGCAATCTGTTTTTGTTTTTCCTCAACCGCTATTTCTGTATTCAGCTCTGATTCCTTAATGATGCGTTCCTGCTCCACGGCAAAATTCCGGCGCTCATAGATAGCCTGATCGGCTTCCTTTTGGAGGGACTCTCGCATTTGTGCTTCCAACGCCCGAGCCATTTCAGGATTTGGGGAGACTCCCAAAACATTCACACCTGAAATTTCAAGGCCCAGCATATGTACAGTTTTGGAGTTTTGGACACTCTCCATTATCTGCGTTTCGATTTGCTGCAATTGGCGTAGCGCTTCTTTAAGGCTCAACTTCTGTATGACTCCTGCACTTGCAGTTTGAGCCTCATTGATGATGCGCTGTTGAATTTTCTCATTGTCATCCTTGAGGTAGTAACCTTTAGCGTCAACGGTAAAGTCAAGAACTTCGGCCAATTGCTTAGGGTCCTTTACCTTATAGGTTATCTGACCCTGTATGGATACCTCCTGGTAGTCCTTTGTAGTTTCCTTAAAAATGAACTGAAAATCTTTGCTCTCCATAGGAATTGAAACTATGGAAGAATTAGGAGCAAAATAAAAGAAAGAGAGTCCTCTGCCTTCATTTTTAATCTTTCCATTTTTATAATGGATTACATAATTCATCGAATCGAATTTGATATAGTTTATTCCAAACATGATAACTGGTTTTAGAATTAATTTGTGTAATTATTACGCAAATATAAAACGAGGTTTTGATACACACAAGATATTTTGTGTTTTTTTTACACAAATTAAATTATAGTGAATTAAATCAGGGTCAGATTTCGAAGATAATACCCTCCTTTTTTAGTTGAAAGTACCGTTTTTTGTTGAAGCTAAAAAGGCTGGCTGGCCTTCCCGGGCCAACGGATACCTTTTCATCCAATTCGTCTAAAACCTTCAGGCTATTAATTTTCTTTTTGAAATTTCTTCTGTCAATTTCGCGATTTAACAGCGTGGTGTATAGCTTTTCTAAATCAGAAAAAGGAAATTTCTTGTCTAGCAGTTCAAACCCAATTGGTTCATACGTTATTTTTCCCCTCAGCCTTTCAATAGCAGTTTTCAGGATTGCCTTATGGTCGAATGCCAGTTTCGGTAACTTTTCAATATTGAACCATTTGGCTTCTTCAGAATCTGTTGATGCACTCAGTTTAAAGGCACTTGGTTTAACCAAACCAAAGTATGCTACTGAGACGATCCGTCCCCTGGGATCTCTCTGTAAACCACCAAAAGTGTATAATTGTTCAAGATAATTTATCTTGACACCTGTTTCTTCAGCCAGTTCCCTTTCTACTGCTTGTTCTAAATTCTCATTTTCTAATACAAAACCTCCTGGAAGAGCCCATTCGTCTTTAAAAGGTTCAAACTTCCGCTTCACCAACAAAACGGAAATATTTCCCTCATCATATCCAAAAACTACTGCGTCAACTGTAAGTCGAATAGAACTATTCATATTATGCGTACTATATACACAAAAATAAATTATTTTGGCGAGCGGAATGGAATTTTGCGCTGAAAGCTTTACTCAGATGGTCTAGCAGTAGGGGTGGGCCTGCAGAAATTTAGCCCTTCAGATACTATATCAGAGCTATGATAGATAGAAGTAGACGGGATTCTTTTCTACCCACCTTCGGTGGACAGAAAAGGGCCCAAAGGGTGGTCCTGCAGAGAAGCGTGCCCGAGCCCTTATGGCTGCTTCACAGCCAATGGTTTTTTTTCATTTCTACTCACGATTAAGCAAGCTCAAGTGCTTCGAAATGAAAAAACCCCTCACACTTATGTGCGAAGGGCTCTGCTTCTCTGCGGTCTGGACGGGACTCGAACCCGCGACCCCCTGCGTGACAGGCAGGTATTCTAACCAACTGAACTACCAGACCAATGATTTTATCCTTACATCTCGTCAGGACTCTGGCAACAGCCAGATTCAAACCTTGTTCAACCGCTTTTCTATAAGCGTGCTTTGTCCACCAAAACTTCGACTGAAGTGGACGTGCAAATATACGCTCCTAATTCATTCCCACAAATAAAAAAATCACTTTTCGGCGCTAGACAAATTTTTGCCGTTCAATGAGGAAGGTGTTCAATACTTTTTGGAACTGATCACGGATATCTACCCCCACATACTTGATCTTATATTGCCCGCATTTGAGCTGAATCGTCCTGATATAATCTTCCAATTCTTCCTGGTAGGCCGCCTTGAGGGTTTCCGGATACACATCGATATGCTCCCCGGTCTCCACATCCACAAACCGCCGAGGTGTGTTTTCAAAATTGAACTCGGCTTCAGTTTCCTTGTCCAGTAAGTGGAACAAAACCACCTCATGCTTGTTGTATTTCAGGTGCCTGAGGGCGTCAAAAAGTTTATCATTGTTTCTAGCCGTCTGGAACATATCGGTAAACAGAAAGATCAGGCTGCGCCGTTTGATCTTTTCCGCGATCTGGTGCAGAAACGTATAGGTTCTTGTTTCCTTTGCCGGGGCCGGGTCCATACTGATCTCACTCAGTTTGGAAAGCAACATATGATGGTGGCGGTCGCTGCCCTTTTCCGGGGTGTAGAAATTATAGGTGTCCGAATATACACTCAGCCCTACCGCATCGCGTTGCTTTTTCAGGATATTCATTAAAGCGGCTATTGCCAAAACAGCATACCCGATCTTGTTCAGGTGGTCAATGTCCAGTTGTTTCACCTCCGGATAGTACATAGAAGCGGAATTATCCAGGATCATATGGCACCTTAGGTTGGTTTCCTCCTCGAAGCGCTTGGTGTACAACTTGTCCGTTTTCGCGAACAGCTTCCAGTCGATATGCTTCGTGCTCTCCCCGGTATTATAGATCTTATGTTCGGCAAATTCTGCGGAAAACCCATGGAAAGGGCTTTTGTGGATGCCACTGATAAATCCTTCCACCACCTGTTTGGCAAGGAGCTCCAGGTTCTGGAATAACGGGGCCTTATGTAGTTCCGAAGGGATATGCATAGGAAAACAAACCACTAAGATAAAACAAAAAGGCCCGGTTTGTACCGGGCCTTCCTGTATACTAGCTCTCTGAAAAAGTTAGAGCGCCGCGTCGATAGCGTCTGTATAGACTTTCTTGGGGGAAACCCCAACTTGTCGGCTTACGATTTCACCACCTTTGAATACCAGTACGGTAGGGATGTTTCGCACTCCATATTTTGCGGCGTATTCCTGATGGGCGTCAACATCTACTTTTCCAACAACGGCTTTGCCTTCGTATTCGTTGCTCACTTCGTCGATGATCGGACCTACCATACGGCAGGGGCCACACCAGGCTGCCCAGAAGTCTACCACAACGGGCTTATCACTTTTCAGTACTACTTCTTCGAATGTAGCATCGGTTATTTCTAATGCCATGATTATCAAATTTTAGAATTATGCAAAGTTAGTTAAATAATTCCCCTTTTCCTTACAGCAGAAGCATACATTTTTCTTATGAGGTCATCAATCCTACTTATAGGCAAGGGGCCACCGCATGGTCTGATATTCAGCCGTCTCAGTTCAATTTGTAGTGCACCTCCTGTTCTTCCAGTGCACTTAGCAATTCACTGGTGATCTGTACCTTTTGCTTGCGGCTGGCCAGGGTGACTTTTATTTCCTCTTCCAGCTCATAAATGATGAAATTCAGGGGATGTTTCCCTTTGTAGGAGACCAGGGTATCCCTGAGCAGACTGATCTGATCCTCGCGTACCTGCTCCAAGCGGAGTTTTATCGTCAGTTTTTTGGCAAAGGCCTCCATGGCTTCCTGTAGCAAAAGGAATTGGTTGAACTGTAAACGAGGATCTCCTTTCTTGCCTGTTTCCCGGTTCACCCAGCCCTCACGGATGAACACTTTGATCAGGATAAAGGAATTGATCATCAGGAAATGCCTGAACTTTAAATATTCTTCCCCAAAAATGCGGAATTCATGGGTGTCTGTATAGTCTTCCACAGTAAAGGCCGCCCAGCCTTTCCCATTTTTGGACACCCGGTGCTGTACATCCGTAATAACCCCGGCAAATGTCAGTTCCCGGTTGAGGTAGTCCTCCGGGCGGGAAAAGAAGGAAACACTGGCATTGCAAAATGCCTGTATCTCTTTCTGGAAATCGTCCAGCGGGTGGCCCGATATGTAAATACCCACCACCTCTTTTTCACGCCGCAACTTCTCCATCGTACCCCATTCCTCGCAGGGGGGGATAACAGGCTCCGGGATCTGTACCTCACTGGCTTCTCCAAATAAACTCACCTGTGAGGAGTTTGCACTTTCCTGCATCTTTGCGCCGTACTTGATAATTTTTTCCAGGAAGCTGATCCCATCCCCCTCATGGTGGAAATACTGGGCCCGGTGGGCATTCCCCATGGAATCAAAACCTCCGGCCAGAGCCAGGTTCTCAAACGCCTTTTTATTGGCGGCCCTCAGGTCAACGCGTTTGGCCAGTTCAAAAACAGAGTTGAAAGGTCCGTTGGCTTTTCGCTCCGAAACGATGGCTTCCACAGCAGAGCGCCCAACCCCTTTGATCGCCCCCATCCCAAATCGGATGGCATTGTCCTGGTTTACGGCAAACTTGTAGTAGGATTCGTTTACATCCGGCCCCAGCACCTCAAGTCCCATCCGCTTGCACTCTTCCATAAAGAAGGTTACCTGCTTGATGTCATTCATATTGTTGGAGAGGACGGCGGCCATATATTCTGCCGGATAGTGTGCCTTAAGATAGGCCGTTTGGTAAGCAATGTATGCGTAGCAGGTGGAGTGGCTCTTGTTAAAGGCATAGGAGGCAAAGGCTTCCCAGTCTTTCCAGATCTTTTCCAGTATCTCGCGCGGGTGGCCTTTTCCTTCCCCCCCATCCAGGAATTTGGGTTTCAGCTTTTGCAGCAGGGCAAAGATCTTTTTACCCATGGCTTTTCGGAGCACATCCGCCTCACCCTTGGAAAAGCCCGCCAGTTTCTGCGACAGCAGCATCACCTGCTCCTGGTAAACGGTTATCCCATAGGTTTCTTTCAGGTATTCCTCCATTTCCGGGAGGTCGTAGGTGATCTCCTCCTGCCCGTGTTTCCGGGCGATGAAACTCGGGATATATTCCATGGGGCCTGGCCGGTAGAGGGCGTTCATGGCGATAAGGTCATCAAAAACCGAAGGTTTCAGGTCCTTCAGATGTTTTTGCATCCCTACAGATTCATACTGGAAGATCCCTATGGTGTCTCCGCGCTGGAAGAGTTCATAGGTCTTTTCATCGTCCAGCGGAAAACTGTCCGGGTCGAGTGCAATCCCCTTTCGTGCCTTAACAATCTTGACGGTATCCTTAATCAGAGTGAGGGTTTTCAGGCCCAGGAAATCCATCTTCAGCAGGCCTGCACTTTCCACTACAGAGTTGTCGAACTGGGTCACATACAGGTCAGAATCCTTGGCGGTGGCAATGGGCACAAAATTGGTAATGTCATCCGGGGTAATGATCACCCCGCAGGCGTGGATGCCCGTATTCCTCAGGGAACCTTCCAGCACCCTAGCCAGGTTGACTGTTTCCGCTTCCAGGTCGTCCCCTTCTGATATGTTCAGCAACTGGTTAACCTTCTCCATTTCATCGTTGCGGAACTTTTTCTTGAGTTCGTTTTCTGGCACCCCAAAGATCTTCCCAAACTTGGCCATGTTGGGGATGAGCTTGGCAATGCGGTCGGCATCGTTCAGGGGTAAATCGAGCACCCTGGCCGTATCGCGGATACTGGATTTTGCCGCCATGGTGCCATAGGTGATGATCTGTGCCACCTGGTTGGCGCCGTATTTATTGATCACGTACTCCATGACCTTTCCACGCCCCTCATCGTCAAAGTCAATGTCGATATCCGGCATGGAAACCCGGTCTGGATTTAAAAAACGCTCAAACAGCAGGTCGTACTTCAAGGGGTCAATGTTAGTGATCCCCAGGCAGTAGGCCACCACCGAACCGGCAGCCGACCCCCTTCCGGGCCCAACTGACACTCCCATGTTTCGTGCTTCCCGTATGAAGTCTTCCACGATCAGGAAGTATCCCGGGTATCCCGAATTTTCAATAGTGGCTAATTCAAAATCTATCCGTTCCCGGATCTCATCGTTAACGTTTTCGTAACGGGCTTTTGCCCCTTCGTAGGTGATATGCCTGAGGTACTTGTTTTCTCCCCGTTTGCCTCCATCTGTTTCGTCTTCTGCCACCTTGAATTCCTCAGGGATCTCAAACTGGGGGAGGAGCACGTCCCTTGCCAGGTCAAATGGTTCAATCTTGTCGACCACCTCCTGCAGGTTCTGGATGGATTCCGGCAGATCCTTGAACAGGGCCTTCATGGCATCGGCTGATTTGAAGTAGTACTCCTGATTGGGCAATCCATAACGGTACCCCCGGCCGCGGCCGATGGGAGTGGCCTGCTTTTCCCCGTCCTTGACACAAAGCAGGATGTCATGGGCATTGGCATCCTCTTTTGCGCAGTAATAGGTGTTGTTGGTGGCCACAAGTTTTACTTCGTGCTTTTTAGCCAGTTTTACCAGTGCGGTATTCGCCCGGTCTTCATCTTCCTGACCGTGCCTCATGATCTCCATGTATAAGTCTTCCCCGAACTGTTCCTTCCACCAAAGCAACGCCTCCTCTGCCTGTTTTTCTCCCTGATTCAGGATCTTTGAGGGCACCTCCCCATAGAGGTTCCCGGTCAGGACAATAAGGTCGTCCTTGTACTGCGCAATAATGTTCTTGTCTATCCTCGGCACATAGTAAAAACCATCCGTGTAGGCCAGGGAAGACATTTTTGCCAGGTTGTGGTAGCCCTTTTTGTTTTTCGCAAGGAACACTACCTGGTAACCGTAGTCCTTTACATTCTTGTTGGTGTGGTCCTCGCAGACATGGAATTCACATCCGATGATCGGAACGATGGTTTTCCAGCGGGCTTCTTCCCCATTTTCCTCGGCTTCCTTGTTCCGTTTTTCAACGGTTTTGTTGTAGGCCTTCACCTCCTTTACGAAATGAAAGGCCCCCATCATATTCGCATGGTCGGTCAGTGCCACAGCGGGCATCCCGTATTCAGCAGTTTGCTTTACCAGGTCTTTTATCCGGATGGTTGACTGCAGGACAGAAAACTGGGAATGGTTATGGAGGTGTACAAAGGGATAGTCTTCCAGGGAAGCAATATTATCCGCAAGTTCCTGGTGCGACAAATCACTGTCTTGCTGGGTGATCTGCTCCCGGATTTTCCTTGAGGCTTCCTTAAAGTTGATATGCTTCAGGCCGATGAGCGCAATCGGTTCCGGATGGGCCGTCTTAAATTCCTCCAGATACGAGGAATTTGCCTTTAGCTGTGCTGCTGAAAATTTTCCCTTACGAATCAGTTCGAAAAAGCAACGGGCCGTAGCCTCCACATCTGCGGTCGCATTATGGGCCTCAATAAAGGGCTCATCAAACAGGAACTCATGCAATTCTGACAAGGTGGGCAGTTTGAATTTGCCGCCCCGTCCCCCGGGGATTTGACACAGCTCGGCGGTATCTTCAGTACAGGTATCCAGGACAGGCAGGGGTTCCATTTCATTGGGAATGCTTTGACGAAGCAATTCTGCCCCCATGATATTCACGTCAAAACCTACATTCTGCCCAACGATGAATTTTGCCTTTTTCAACACTTCGCGGAAACGCTCGGTAACTACTTCCAGGGATTCTCCTTCCTGCTCGGCCAATTCTGTGGAGATCCCGTGGATGACCTCTGCATCGTAGGGGATATTAAAGCCTTCTGGCTTAACGAGATAGTCCTGCTGATCCAGCAATGCTCCCATCTCATCATGCAACTGCCAGGCGATCTGTACACACCTTGGCCAGTTGTCGAGATCGCTTAGTGGGGCATCCCATCGCTTGGGCAATCCCGTGGTTTCCGTATCAAATACTAAATACATTCGGTTCCTTGAAGGTTAATAAGCAGGCCATAAAAATAGGGAAATGTGCCTATGGGAGAAAGGGTAGTTTTCAGGAGTTATTAACGTTGTTGTGGAAGTGCAGGCACAGGGTTCAGGTATCCAAATATTGTTTTCCAAAGCATTGTGTATTAATAGAAATAGAGTATCTTTGCCGTCCTTTTTAGGATCTAAAGAATTAATAACCGAGGGTCGGGAACCCTACAAAATTAATGTGATATGCCCGTTAGAATTAGACTTCAACGCCACGGAAAGAAAGGAAAACCCTTTTACTGGGTTGTGGCAGCAGATGCCCGTGCCAAAAGAGACGGTAAATTTCTGGAGAAATTAGGAACCTATAATCCAAACACCAATCCGGCTACTATTGACCTGGATGTAGACAGTTCAGTGAAATGGCTGGAGAATGGTGCTCAACCTTCTCATACCGCCAAACGCATCCTCTCTTATAAAGGAGTGATGTTAAAGCACCACCTCAACGGAGGGATCAGGAAAGGGGCGCTGACAGAAGAACAAGCTGAGGCGAAGTTCCAGGCCTGGATCAGCGAGAAGGAAAAAGCTATCGCGAACAAAGCCAGCAGCCTTGAAAAAGCAAAGGCAGAAGCTAAGGCGAAGGCGCTTGAAGCAGAAAAAGAAGTAAACGAGAAGCGTGCTCAGGCCGCTGCTGAAGCTGAGGCCGCAGAAGTGGCTGAAGCCGAAGCCGCAACAGAAGAAGCACCTGCCGCTGAAGGGGAAGTAGCAGAAGCTACAGAAGCTGCAACAGAAGAGGCAACCGAAGCAGCACCAGAGGCTGAGGCGGAAGAAGCAGCAGCTCCGGAAGCGTCTGCAGAAGAGGAATAGAACTGCCGGCTGTACCATGCGAAAGGAAGCCTGTTTCTTTTTAGGCAAAATTGTCGCAAAGCACAGCTTTAAAGGGGAAGTGTTAGTCAAGTTAGACACAGACGACCCCCAGGCGTACGAAAATATGGAATCAGTGTTTGTTTCTAGGCGAAACAGCCTGGTTCCTTTTTTTATTGAGCGCTGCACCCTGCATAAATCCAGCTTGCTCCGGATCAAGTTTGAAGAAGTTAGTGATGAGCAGGGGGCAGAGGCCCTGATGGGTTCAGAATTGTATTTGCCCCTGGAATTCCTTCCCAAACTGGAAGGGGACAAGTTCTATTACCACGAAATCATTGGTTTTCGACTTGTAGATGAGGTCCACGGTGATATCGGCCTGATCGAAGGGGTAAACGACAGTGCCTCCCAGGCCCTTTTTGAAGCCAACAAGGATGGCAAAACCGTACTTGTCCCCATCAATGACGATATCATCCAAAAAGTAGACCGGGTTGCAAGAACCATTTTTGTGGCTACACCTGAGGGATTGGTCGACCTGTACCTAGGATGAAAGCCAAACCGTTCAGATTCAAGCAATTTACCATAGCGCAGGACCGCTGTGCCATGAAAGTGGGCACAGATGGTGTGCTGTTGGGGGCCTGGGCCACCCTGGCCCATGAGCCTGCCTCAGTGCTCGATGTCGGGGCCGGGACCGGGTTGGTGGCTTTGATGATCGCACAGCGTTCGCAGTCGGCCTTCATTGATGCCCTGGAAATTCAGGATGCAGCCTTTGAACAATGCGTTGCCAATTTTGAAGCCTCTCCCTGGGCAGACCGCCTCTTTTGCTACCATTGTTCCCTGCAGGAATTTGTGGCCGAAGTGGAAGAGCAGTACGACCTTATTGTCAGTAATCCCCCTTTCCATACAGAAACCCCCTCCAGCGGGGATCATGCGAGGGACCAGGCAAGGCAAAACGCCTCCCTCCCCTTTTCAGAATTGCTTGAAGGGGCAAAAAACCTCCTTGCCCGGAAAGGTAAATTTGTAGTGATCCTGCCCCATAGTGCAGCCACAGATTTCATTGGATTGGCAGGGGAGTATGGCCTCTATCCATCAAGCATTCTGGAGGTCCGCGGGAATCCCGATGCTGAAATAAAAAGGAGCCTGCTTGAATTTCAAAAAACCAAAACGAAATCCAACGTGCAGGAACTCGTTATAGAAATCTCCAGGCACGAATACACCCCTGAATATATCCAGCTCACTAGGGATTTCTACCTGAAAATGTAGCTTATCCTATCTCGCGTGAGAGGGGTCGCGTCAGGCAGGTAGGTCCTCCTCCGCCTTTTACACTTATCTCATTTCCCGAATAGGTCAGGACCTCACATCCCACTTGTTTCAGTCGCTTTTCCGTGATCGGATTACCCTTTACCATCAAACATTTCCGGGGTGCCAGGGTCAGCACATTACAGCCCAGGGAATCAAACTCGGCTTCCGGCACTTCCACCAGTTCGTAACCCTTATCCAGCAGGTAGTTCCTGAATCGGACAGGCATCAGTGGGGAATAAGTGACGGCAAGGTCCTGGTCAACGGGACTGAAGATCGACATCAGGTGGAAGACGTCTTTCGGTCCCCTGAAATGGGGGAGGTCAACCACAACCAGGTCAACATCCAGCGGCCTGAGCAGCTGTTTTAATTGACTGATGCCATCCAGGTTGGTCCGGTAGCCCAGGCCTACAGCCAGGGTGTTGGTATCCAGCCAGGCCACATCGCCACCTTCCAGGGTTCCGGGGGGTTGTATCTTCCCTAAAATGGGTATTCCGGCCCCTGTGAAGAAGTCTTCCATGACTAAGGGCTCGGGGTTGCGTTGAGCCTTGCCCATATGGCAAAGGATCACCCCATGGTCAGTGGTAATACTGGCATCCCGACAATAGAGCGCATCTAGGGAGCAGGTTTTATTTTTTGGCAAATACTGTATGTCTACCCCGGCCTTGCGGAAAATGCCCTCAAAAATTTCATATTCCTCAAGAGCAGCTACCCAGTGAGGGGCCTGCAGATAATTTAGGGGTTCCCATTCCTGCTTTATTTTTTCCGGACTTTGGAAGGCATGTTGTACCGGATTCAGTAATACGGAGGTTAATCTGTGTATTTCGGAGTGGGAGGTAGTTTGCATTATATCCGTTTAGGGTTCTTCTTCAGAGCTGAGTTTCATCCAGACATAAATAGGTATCCCGGCCATCAGCATCAGGAATCCCGAAAAAACAACGGTTTCCCCGGCACCAAAAATGGCCCAGAGGGAAAATATAAAGGCTAGTCCACCGAGAAGATGGACGAGCAGGGGGCTTTGCCCTTTTGTGAATTTTTTCAAAGCCAGCAAAACATAGGCTGCGGCAGAGAACAGGTAGGGGATCAGGCAACAGAGGGTGCTCAATTGAATCATAAACCGAAATTGCTCCACCAGGCCGTCACTGAAATTCATCAGCATAAGAATTGATGAAAGCACGCTGCCGATGATAATGCCATAAATAGGAGCTCCTTTTTTGTTTTCTTTTTTGAAAATCACCGGGACCAGCTGATCTATGGCGGTGGCCCGGGCAATCTGTCCCTGTATGAGGATCCAGCCATTTAATGCTCCAAAAGCGGCAACAGCCACCCCGCCGGCTACGATATATTTCCCCCATTTGCCGGACATGATTTCCATGGCATCTGCAAAAGGGGCAGGGGAGGCCGCCAGGGTGTCCATGGGGATCATCCC
>NZ_CEYNTP010000058.1:0-12875 GCF_982873095.1 Lentiprolixibacter sp.
TTATTACGAAAAAGCCCTCCTCCTCTCCCCAAACGACACAGAAATCAAGAATAATCTGGTCTATGCCCAGAACATGACCCTTGATGCTATAAACCCCTTGCCGGAAACCACACTTGCCCGATTTTATAACCGTATTGCCGGGATCTTTACTTTCGATGGCTGGGCCTATTTAGGAGTAATATTTGTATTGATCTTTGTCCTGGCGTATATCCTGTTTTATTATTTCAGATACCCAACGCACAAAAGAATCGCCTTTATCAGCAGTCTGGTTGCCATAGCGCTTGCAGTAATATTTGTGCTTTTCGCTTTTCTTCGCCATCAGGATTACAAGGCAGACCAACCCGCAATTATTTTCGCCCAGGAAATCAATGTAAAGGCTGAGCCCAACAATCGCAGCGAAGTGGCTTTTACCCTTCATGAAGGCACCAAAGTAAATGTCCTGGAAACCTTTGACACCTGGAAAAAGATCCAGCTTTCCGACGGGCAGGTGGGCTGGGTGCCTCAAAATACGGTGCGTTTGCTGAAAGATTTTTAAGTTTACTGTACCCTCCAATTCGTTCAGAATCTTATATTTGTCTGGAACGGTTTAGGAATGTACTGCACAAAATCCATTTTTGTACTGCTATTTATATGGCTGTTTGCCGTATTTGCACCCCCTGTGATCTCACTCGCGAACACAGAGGACAGGGTGTTCATTTCCCTCAACCAGAATGAAGAGGAACAGCAGGAACAAGGCAAAAAAGACACCAGCGAAGAAAAAATTGTGCAGGAATCTTCAGATTCCTGGGCCTTCACCACTTTAAAAAACACAAGGTCTTATGCCCTGGGTCCTCTGCCCAGCCTATCTGACCATTATCTGGAAATCCCATTACCCCCTCCTGAACATAAGGTGTAATCCACCTTATCTGATTTAAAATAAATTTCAACCCACCTTGGTAGCGGTCCTTATCGGGGTGAAACACCTTTTTGTTATGTTCAAGTATTTAAAAAACGATCTGCCTTCAAGTATTGTGGTGTTTTTCGTGGCATTACCCTTATGTCTCGGAATTGCCCTTGCCAGTGGCGCCCCTTTATTTTCGGGTCTAATTGCCGGAATAGTAGGAGGCATAGTAGTGGGGTTACTTAGCGGCTCCCATATCGGAGTTAGTGGTCCGGCTGCCGGACTGGCTGCAATTGTCCTTACCGCCATTGGCACCCTGGGCAGTTTTGAAAATTTCCTTTTGGCCGTAGTGCTCGGTGGCGTTATACAGCTGCTATTCGGGGTATTAAAAGCTGGTGTAATTGGCTACTACTTCCCTTCTTCAGTGATTAAGGGGATGCTCACCGGTATCGGGATCATTATTATCCTGAAACAAATTCCGCATTTCTTTGGCTATGACGCTACTCCGGAAGGGGATTTTTCCTTTATTCAGGATGGAGGGAACACCTTTACTGACATCTTTACCACCTTTCGTTACATCAGCCCGGGTGCTACTTTAATTGCGGTAGTAGGTCTTGGGATCCTTATTTTATGGGATCGGGTGCTTACTAAAAAAGCCAGGATATTCAGGTTGATACAGGGGCCTTTGGTTGCTGTTATACTTGGGATCATCTACTTTGCGGTAACTCGGGACAATGCCTTTTGGGGAATTTCATCAGATCATCTGGTAAGTGTTCCTGTACCCGGCGACATTGATTCCTTTTTGGGACAATTCAGCTTTCCCAACTTTGGAGGTATTTTCAACACTGAAATCTGGGTGACTGCATTTACGATTGCCCTCGTGGCCAGCCTGGAAACCTTACTCTGTGTGGAAGCCACTGACAAGCTTGATCCCGAGAAACGGGTCACCCCAACCAACCGCGAACTTCTGGCACAGGGTACAGGAAACATCATTTCAGGATTGATCGGCGGCCTTCCCATAACCCAGGTTATCGTACGAAGTTCAGCCAATGTGCAGTCAGGTGGAAAAACAAAGATGTCCGCGATCATTCACGGATTTTTCTTGTTGATTTCTGTGATATTGATCCCGACACTCCTGAACATGATCCCCCTTTCTGTACTGGCAGCAGTACTGTTTATTGTAGGATATAAACTGGCGAAGCCTGCGCTGTTTAAACAAATGTATCGCCTGGGCTGGAAGCAATTTGTTCCTTTCACCGTTACGGTACTGGGGATCATCTTTACAGATCTTCTGGTGGGAATTGGCCTTGGCCTGGGTGTTGGTATCGTGGTAATTCTCATAAAGAGTTATCAAAACTCTCACTTCCTGCATATTGAAGACAAAAGTAACGGCAAGCACAAACTTAAAATGACCCTGGCAGAAGAAGTGACGTTTTTTAACAAGGGGGCTATCCTGAAGGAACTGGATGCTATCCCGGAAAATTCTTATCTTCAATTGGATGTCCGGAATACAAGGTACCTGGACAATGATATCATCGAGATCCTTGAAGATTTTGGAGAAAAGGCGAGGAATCGTCATATCGATATCCTCCTGATCTCCGAATGGGGAGAAGTAGAGAATCCCGGAAGCTACATTGAATTTTTCCGATGGAGAAAAAAACCCGCTTAGTCCAACAATCCAATCTAATTAATTATGAACGCACAAACTCATGAATCCCAGGCACGCATTTCTCCGGATGGAGCCATAGCCCTCCTCAAAGAAGGTAATGCGAGGTTCAGGGAAAATAAGAAGGCAGAGCGCGACCTGATGCAACAGGTAGCGCAGACCACAACAGGGCAATACCCCTTTGCCACTATTTTAAGCTGTATAGATTCCAGGGTATCCGCTGAACTGGTTTTTGATCAGGGCGTAGGAGATATTTTCAGTGCCCGTGTGGCAGGTAATATCGTTAATGAAGATCTTTTGGGCAGTATGGAATTCGCCTGCAAGCTGGCCGGAACTAAAGTAATAGTGGTACTTGGCCATACCAGTTGCGGGGCCGTCAAAGGAGCCTGTGACAATGCCAAGCTCGGTAATCTTACTACGCTATTAGGTAAAATAAGGCCTGCCGTGCTCGCAGTAAAGCAACCTGAGGATCCACAGATGAGAAATTCAAAAAACCTGGATTTTGTGGATCGGGTTGCTGAGATGAACGTAAACCTTACCCTCGAAGATATCCGTACTAAAAGTCCGGTGCTCCGCGAAATGGAAGAAAATGGAGAAATCCGAATCGTTGGTGCCATGTATGATATTACCACAGGAGGAGTAACGTTCTATGATTAGTCTTTGCCTAATCTTGTTAAAAAGCCCCTGATTTTGAGATCAGGGGCTTTTTTTCACATAAAAAAACGTATTTTGGATACAGAACAACAACCTTAACCATTGTCCAGATTCTTAACCAACTTCAGGGGAGACCTTTTGGGGGGGATTACAGCAGGTATAGTAGCACTTCCCCTAGCACTCGCTTTTGGGGTGTCTTCTGGCTTAGGTCCAAGTGCCGGACTCTACGGCGCTATTTTCATTAGTTTTTTTGCAGCCATATTCGGGGGCACCCCAACGCAAATTTCGGGGCCAACAGCCCCGATGACCGCGGTAAGCATGGTAGTCATTGCCAGTATCATCGGTATTTATGACGGCAGTGTTGAAAAAGCCCTCCCGGCGATTTTGCTGGTTTTCCTGTTGGCCGGGTTGTTCCAGATAGGGCTTGGCCTTTTAGGGATTGGCCGATACATCCGCTATATCCCCTATCCGGTGGTTTCTGGATTTATGACGGCCATAGGGGTAATTATCCTGGTAACGCAGATATTACCCGCCCTGGGGTATTACCCCAAAGAAGACGAAAAATGGGTAGAACCTTTTAAACCCCTGGCGGAAGCGCTCATCCTCGAAAATATCCTCAGGGAAGAAGCGGGAGAAGGTATCCTGGTACTCGAAGATTTTGAAGAAACCATCTCCAGGGCAAGTGAAATCACCCAGGAAACCATTGCAGAAGAAGCACGGACGCTTGCAGCAGAAGAGGCTTCCGGTGTTATGGGAGCCATTAAAGTATTGCCCAGGGCACTGGAAAACTTAAACTGGCTGGAGCTCATACTTGCGCTGTCAACCATCTTCATTATTTATGGATTCAAACGCATCACGAAGGCAGTCCCCAGCACGCTGGTAGCCCTGATCGTTGTCTCCGGAGTTGCCTATGGATTTAACCTGGATTACAGGACCATCGAACAAATTCCGGAAGGATTCCCCGTACCTAATTTGGAAATATTTACACAATTCAAGGTAAGTGTCATAACCCCCTTTGTTTTTACTTCATTAACGCTGGCATTGTTGGGTGCTATTGATTCATTGCTTACCTCCGTGGTAGCAGACAATATGACCAAAACCAAACACAACCCCAACAAGGAATTGGTAGGCCAGGGCATTGGTAACAGTATAGCAGCCCTATTTGGTGGTATCCCGGGAGCCGGGGCAACCATCCGCACAGTGGTGAATATCAATTCTGGTGGTAAAACACGCCTTTCCGGAATGATTTCCGGGGTATTGCTATTGATTATTCTGCTGGCCATGGGCCCGATCGCCTCAAAAATCCCCGCAGCGGTACTGGCCGGAATACTTATCAGAGTGGGTATTGCCGTGATGGATTACAAGGGGCTCAGGGCGATCCCTAGCCTGCCAAAGGACATCACCCTGGGGCCGGTAAAATTGAGTTCAGAAGTAATCATAATGCTGGTAGTCCTGATTCTTTCCACTTTCTGGAACCTGGTTTATGCGGTGGGTATCGGACTTGTGATCGCTTCTTTGATGTTCATGAAACGAATCGGTGACCTTACCAAAAAGCGGTCAGATGTTAAATCATTGTCCCGTGAAGTGGCCTGGGCTGATGAAAAGAACTTCCCATCGGCCTTAAAGGAAGAAGTATTCATCAAACACCTGAAAGGCCCGCTTTTCTTTGGCTCTACCAGCGATTTCCTTGCGCTTTCCAAACAAATCCCTGATACTGCAAAAGCAGTGATCATCCGATTGGGCAGAACCCAGTATATGGACCAGTCTGGCCTGTATGCCATGGAAGAGGTCTTGCAGGAATTGCGTAAAAAAAAGGTGATGGTCCTTTTCGTAGATGTACTGGATCAGCCCCGCTACATGATGGAGCGGATCGATATCATCCCTGACCTCGTTCCCCCGGAGCACATATTCGAGACCTTTGACGAATGCGTACGGTGGATCCGTGAGCAAAATAAACATTAGGTTCTACTGCTCCGCTTTGCTTTTTTGTAGGTGAGCCCGACAAGGAAATATGAGAATTGTGTTAACTTTGACCTTTGAATTTTGGGAAAGGCCCTGAATAAAGGCTATTGATCATGGAGCACAGCATGATAGAGGAACTAAAAGAACATATCGCCGAAGTAGAACAGTTTTCTGCGGATAACCTTGAAGCCGTAGAGGACTTCCGAATCAAATATTTGGGCAAGAAAGGCGTGCTGAATCAATATTTTGCCGCCTTTAAGTCCATTCCCCCGGAGCAGAAGAAAGATTTTGGTCAGACCATCAACCTGCTGAAAAATAAGGCCACTGAACGGGTAAATACCCTGAAGGACAATCTAGGCAAACAGCAGAAAACGACACAAAAGTATGGCGACCTCACCCGTCCCGCAGAGCGCATGGAACTCGGGGCAAGGCACCCTATTTCTATTGTTAAGAATCAGATCATTGAAATCTTTTCACGCATAGGGTTCAATGTCTCTGAAGGTCCGGAAATAGAAGACGACTGGCATAATTTCACCGCATTGAACCTGCCAGAGCATCATCCGGCACGGGACATGCAGGACACCTTTTTTGTGCAGACCAATCCGGATATCTTACTGCGTACCCACACCTCTTCTGTTCAGGTGCGCTACATGGAAAAACACAAACCCCCTATTCGTACGATCTCCCCGGGCAGGGTCTACAGGAATGAAGCGATATCTGCGCGCTCGCATTGCTTCTTCCATCAGGTAGAAGGCCTGTATATAGACCACAATGTTTCCTTTGCTGACCTTAAACAAACCCTGCAATATTTCACGCAGGAATTATTTGGTAAATCCAGGATAAGGTTGCGCCCTTCTTATTTCCCATTTACAGAGCCCAGTGCCGAAGTGGATGTTTACTGGGGACTGGAAACCGAAACGGATTACCGGATGACCAAAGGTACCGGCTGGCTCGAGATCATGGGTTGTGGTATGGTGGATCCCAATGTGCTTGATAATTGCGGGATAGATTCAAAGGAATATACCGGTTTTGCCTTTGGAATGGGTATAGACCGAATTGCCCTGTTACTCCATCAGATTTCGGACATTCGGCTGTTGAGTGAGAACGACCTCCGCTTCCTGGAGCAGTTCAGAAACGCTTTGTAGAAAGCTCGCTATCCTGGATTACATTACCTAAGCCCGAACCCCTTGGCGGCCCACCAGGGGTGAATTTCTATTACGAGCCGGCCTGCTTTCACCATAGGGTCCATATTAGCCAGGCTATCAGCCATTTCCAGTGTTGGCGTATTGTAAATGGTTATGCCCCTTATCTCTCCGTCATCCCCAAAAGGTCCGGATATGTCAGCATAACCTTCCTCGTACATTCGGCCCAAATGGGCGAGGTGAAGTGCCTGTAAACTGTCTGCTTCTGATTTAGTTTGTGAACGGTTGGGTCCGGATTTTAAGAATGCTATAAAATACTGCTGCATCAAAACGGTGTCCCCAGAGTCCTCGTCTATATAGTCGAATACCTGAAACCCCTTTGCAACCAGATCTTCTTTTATCGCAGACACCGATGGTTTTTCGATGCTTTCCGCCGGAATCCTCTTTTTCCTTACTTCACAACTAAGGAAAAGCAGGCTTCCCAGTATTATCAAAATAAGTGCATTCCTCACCATTCCCCGTAGTTTACCCGGCTCAGCTGAGCATTGTAGTATTTTGGGTCGCCCGTTACCTCTTGTCCGAGCCAGGAGGGTTTTTCAAAAGGTTCTTCAGGGCTTTCGAGTTCTACTTCCGCGACCACAAGCCCGGCATTGTTTCCTTCAAACACATCCACCTCAAAAAGGTGCTTTCCCACAGGGACCAGATACCTCCTTTTTACGATTACCTCCCCCTCGCAGAGCTCCAGTATTTTACGGGCATCTTCTCCTGGGATATCGTATTCCCATTCAGAGCGGCTCACTCCCATGGCATCTGAGATCCCCTTAATAGTAATTTTTCCCAGTCCGTCCTTAATGCGGATGCGAACTGTGCGTTCCGGATCCGTGTTCAGAAATCCTTGTTGGATTAAATAGTGGGTAGTGGCCTCATCTTTATAGGCGCCCGAGCGTACCAAAAACTTTCGTTCTACTTCCCTCATGATGGATTTAGAGCTGTTGCAACCACTGCCCAAACGAAGATAAGCTTTAAATTTGTTTATGACCGATTCGCTCCCCATCAGAAAAATAATCCATGTGGATATGGATGCTTTTTATGCCTCGGTAGAGCAGCTGGATAACCCCGAATTGAGGGGCAAACCCATTGCTGTAGGCGGTGGAGAAAAACGAGGTGTGGTTTCTGCTGCCAGCTACGAGGCACGGCAATTTGGGGTGCGAAGTGCCTTAAGTGGCTTCATTGCAAAACAGCGCTGCCCTGATCTGATCTTTGTTAAACCCCGGTTCGACCGCTACCGTGAAGTGTCTCACAAAATCAGGAAAATCTTCCTGGAATACACTGACCTGGTGGAACCCCTATCCCTGGATGAAGCCTACCTGGATGTGACGGAAAACAAAAAAGGCAATCCCTCCGCAACCCTCATTGCTAAGGAAATACGAGCCCGAATCTACGATGAGCTCGGCCTGAGGGCCTCTGCAGGTATTTCCATAAACAAATTTATCGCTAAAGTGGCCAGCGACATCAACAAACCAAACGGACAAAAGACAGTTGGTCCGGAAGAAGTATCGGACTTCCTGGAACAATTGGAAATAAGAAAGTTCTATGGGGTGGGTAAGGTCACCGCAGAAAAGATGTACAAGCTTGGAATATTCACCGGGCTGGACCTGAAAGGCAAATCCCCTGAATTTCTGGAAAGGCATTTTGTCAAAAATGTGATTCATTATCATCAGGTGGTTCGCGGTATACACCTGTCTCCTGTGAAAACCAACCGCGATCCTAAAAGCGTAGGGGCAGAACGGACATTTTCGGAAAATCTGAGCAGTGAAATCTTTATGACGGAAAGACTGGCCCATATTGCAGCTGAGCTTGAGAAACGTCTGCAGAAAAATCAGCGGGCCGGGAAAACCATCACACTCAAAATAAAATACAGTGATTTCAGCCTCCACACCAGGAGCAAAACCCTGAATGATTTTATTTATAGGAAAACGGACATACTAACCGAGGCAAAAAAACTTTTACTACAGGAAAAACTTGAGAATTCTGTGCGCCTGCTTGGGATTACCTTATCTAACCTGAATACAGGTAAAGACCATGAGGAAGAAAAGCAAGGGATATCCGTACAACTGAGTTTTGAGTTTTAAAACGAACTCTTATTCAGAGGATTTTTGGGCTTTTAAGTGGTGCTCCCGGAAGTGGAACCATCGTTGATACCCCATAGTTTTTCCTTATATACCTATTTTTTTTGTTTATCCTTTTCCCTTTGAGTACGGGGCTTATCGAGGATTTTTTAAACAAAACTGTTAATCCCTTGCAGATATTTTATCAGTTTTGGTGCTTTTTATAGTATTGAATAAAAATTGCTGTGAAAAAGAAAGTTTGATCACCGAATTTACTTTCTCATCACATAGCGAACGAAATAGACAGAACGAACAAAAAAGTTGTTTTTTTATGCATGAAATGCACAATTTCGATAAAGCCGCTTCTAAGTTTTACAAAAATATAGGGCTTAAAAGCCTCCCCCTGCTCTCCTGGGATCTGTCAGGTACCCACTATCAAAAAATCTGCGGATTATATAATGACCTTTCGGCATTTGAATCTCTGGCCGAAGAAAATAAATGGGCGTCCATCAAAAATATCGCTGAAGCCTTACTGGAGAAGGAACAGATCGTAGTGGTAACAGACATCCATCAAAATATCGTAAAAGCATCCCACAACATTTTTGGGATGAACGGGTATTCAAAGGAAGAGATCGTGGGTCAGAAACCCAAAATCTTCCAGGGCCCGGAAACCTGTCAAAAAACGACCAAATACATTTCCCAGGCCATTGCGAAACGCGAGTCGTTTGAGGCCACGGTATTGAACTACCGCAAAGACGGCAGCCCTTATAAGTGCTGGATCAAAGGGGAACCCATTTACGACACCAAAGGCAAAGTGGTTAACTTTATTGCCTTTGAAAGGGAGGTTGCCTAAGGCGTCAACAAACAAGCTGGTTTTACGGACTTAGATCGCGCAAGTTTCAATTTCGGTAACCCTTAGGGTGTTGACCATACCCTTATTCTTGATAGGCATTGCAGCTAGACTGATTAGCATATCACCCACCTCAAGCCAACCCTGTTTACAGGCAATCGCATTTACATCCTCTATAGTTTCATCAGTAGAGACAAATTTGTCGTAATAAAAGGCCTTGACCCCCCAAAGCAGGTTTAATTGGGTGAGGATCCTTTTGTTTGAGGTAAATACCAGGATATGTGCGCTTGGCCTCCAGGCCGAAATTTGAAATGCCGTGTAGCCACTATTGGTCAGTGTGGATATGGCTTTCGCCTGTATTTCATTCGCCATAAGGGCCGCATGGTAGCATACCGTTTTTGTGATGTAACGTTTGGTTCTGATATGTGGAGGTTCCTGGGGGACTTTAATCAGGTCTGAGCCCTCAACACTTCCCAGAATACTCGTCATTTTTTCGATTACCTGTACCGGATAATTCCCTACAGAGGTCTCCCCTGAAAGCATAACTGCGTCCGCCCCATCCATCACTGAATTGGCCACATCGTTCACTTCTGCACGTGTTGGGGTTAAACTGGTGATCATGGTTTCCATCATCTGTGTTGCGATGATCACCGGAATCCGTGCTCGCTTTGCCCTGAGTACCAGTTTTTTCTGAATAAGGGGTACTTCCTGTGCCGGGATTTCCACCCCTAAGTCACCACGGGCCACCATCATGCCGTCACAATAGGATACTATCTTGTCTATATTCTTTACGGCCTCGGGCTTTTCTATTTTGGCGATAATCGGAATTTTATGATCCGAGTTGTCCTTGATAAGGTTTTGCAGGTCGATCAGGTCCTGGCTGTAGCGAACAAATGAAAGCGCGATCCAGTCAACCTTCTGACCTATGGCGAATAAGGCATCCTGAATGTCTTTTTCTGTCAGGGCCGGTAGTGAAATGTTGGTATTGGGCAAGTTTACCCCTTTTTTAGATTTCAATGGCCCTCCCTGGATCACCTTTGCCTTTACCTTGCTCTCACGGTCAGATTCCAGGATCTCAAAGATCAGTTTCCCATCATCGAGCAGAATGCGCTCTCCGGGGTTAACATCCCTTGGGAAGCTATCGTAGTTCATATATACCCGCTCACTATCCCCTTCAAACGGCTCCCCGGTTTCAAAAATTATCTCATCCCCTGGCGACACTACGGCTTCACCGGCCATAACCCCTACCCGGAGCTTGGGGCCCTGCAGGTCGGCCAGTATGGCTGTATATATCCCCAGCTCGTCATTGAGTTCCCGTATCATGGCAATACGACTTTCAACATCATCGTAATCTGCATGGGAAAAATTAATGCGGAAGACATCAACCCCGGCCTTTATCATGTCTCTCAGGATGTCCTTAGAGTTAGTTGCTGGGCCCAATGTGGCCACTATTTTAGTTTTTTTACTGGTTGGCATGTCCTAGAATATCAGGTTTTGTTTTGACTTCAGGCGTACAGTGTCAATCTCGTATACGGCAATTACATGTGGGATATTGAGAATGGCTGCAATGATTTCTTCTGCAGGCTGCTCTGCCCCCACCTCGGTACGTAAAATGAAATCAGCGTCTCTATACTCCGGCACCAGATAATGCCGGTTCACAGATGGTTCGTTGGGAAAGAGGTCGCCCAGGTTTCCCCCTTCCTCAGTGCTGCTTGAATTACATAGAAGGTGCCAGTTAATGTCCTGCAATTCGTCTTTCCATTCAAAACAGGGAAAGGCAATGTTTTGATACAGATCAAAGTCAGTGCTGGAACGCTTAAGACCAAGCTTTAAACCCCCATTTAGGGCGAAAGCCATGGCGTAATCTTCCGCATTGCTGTGAATTGCGAAAAGCCGAAAGGCCTCTTCGAAGTAATCCTCTAAAATCCGGTGTGTTATCATGTCCAGATTTTGGCGGTAAAGATAGGACTATTACATAAATCCACGCATAAAGTACCGGAGGAATGGCCTAAATAGCCCTACGAAATCGATTGCGGCAAGGGTAATTCATCGTAACATTACTTCGAAATACGATCCTGAAGCGCGTAAAAGGCTCTTTTCGAGGCTTTTTCCTCTGCTTTTTTCTTGGAGGTAGCCCTTGCTTTGGCCTTGACTTTCCCGTTGATGGAAAGTTTTACGGAAAAATGTTTGACAGAATCGTTCCCCGTATCTTCATAGACATCGTAGTGAAAGGCTTTTTTCTGTTTCTGGCACCATTCGATTACCAGGCTTTTATAGCTTATTACCTTTCCTTCTAATTGCTCAATATCCACATAGGGCTCAATCACCCTTTGATAAATAAACTTTTCACAATAATTGTATCCCCTGTCCAGATAAATGGCCCCCACGAGGGCTTCAAATACATTACCGTGGATATTGTCCCCAAAATGGGCCTTGGGGATCTTGCTTTCCACATAGCGGATCAGTTCTAGGTCTTTCCCGAGCTCATTCAGGTGTTTGCGGCTTACGATTTTGGACCTCATCTTGGTGAGATAGCCCTCATCTCCTGCCGGGACTTCCATATACAGGTGTTTGGAAATGATGGTCCCCAACATGGAGTCCCCCAAAAATTCAAGTCTTTCATAATTCAGGGGGTTCCCCTTCTTGTCTCTTTTGTTGGCCGATCTGTGGAGGAAGGCCTTTTTATAGATCTTAAGGTTCCTGGGTTTAAAGCCTAATATTTTTGTCATCCCCAAAAAAAAATCCCCATCCTCCTTGGAATGGGAATTAAAAAATTTTGAGGCGATATTCATTGTGGCTCTTAACTAATTTTCCTGAATATGACACAGGCATTATGACCCCCAAATCCAAATGTATTGCTCATGGCCACATTCACTTCACGGGCCTGAGCCTTATTAAGGGTCAGGTTTAATTTTGGATCGATATTTTCGTCCACTACGGAGTGGTTGATGGTTGGCGGTACCAGGTTGTGTTCCATAGCCAGGATGGAAGCGATGGCTTCAATAGCTCCGGCTGCACCCAACAAGTGGCCCGTCATGGATTTGGTTGAATTGATATTGATATTCGGAGCATGGTCCCCAAATACCTGGGAAATGGCCTTGAGTTCAGCTACATCCCCCAGGGGTGTTGCCGTGCCGTGTGTATTAATGGCATCAACATCCTCGGGTTGCAATCCTGCATCCCGAAGGCAATTTTCCATAACCTTTACTACTCCTATACCATCCGGATGCGGGGCTGTCATGTGGTAAGCATCACTGGATAGCCCACCCCCGGCAACTTCGGCATAGATCTTTGCCCCCCGTGCTTTCGCGTGTTCGTATTCTTCCAGGATTAACGCCCCTGCTCCTTCCCCAAGGACAAACCCATCACGGGTAGCGTCAAAGGGCCTGGAAGCGGTTTCCGGGCTTTCATTGCGGGTGGAAAGTGCGTGCATGGCATTGAAACCACCCATTCCTGCTTTGGTTACCGCAGCTTCACTCCCCCCAGTGACGACAACATCACAGTATCCCAGGCGGATGTAATTCAAGGCATCGATAAGGGCGTTGGCTGAAGAAGCACAAGCGGAAACCGTGGTATAATTAGGGCCCATAAACCCGTGCTTTATAGAGATGTT
>NZ_CEYNTP010000059.1:0-12812 GCF_982873095.1 Lentiprolixibacter sp.
GGATGTGGATGGATCTGTGGAGGCCTTAACGGATTCCTTCCAGAAATTATCCACGGACGAGATACAGGTGAATATCATCCACAAAGGAGTAGGTGCGATTACCGAATCCGATGTATTGCTCGCTTCTGCGTCTGATGCGATTGTGATCGGGTTTAACGTACGGCCCATGGGTAACGCCAGGGATATTGCAGACAAAGAGGAAATTGATATCCGGATCTATTCCATTATCTACGATGCCATCAACGACCTCAAAGATGCGATGGAAGGGATGTTGTCGCCCGAAATCAAGGAGGAGATTACAGGAAATGCTGAGATTCGCGAAACATTTAAAATTTCCAAGATTGGAACTATCGCCGGATGTATGGTGACCAGTGGAAAAGTCTTCAGAAATTCTCAGATCCGCCTTATCCGTGATGGAGTAGTGGTATATACCGGAGAACTGGCTTCCCTGAAGCGGTTTAAGGATGACGTAAAGGAAGTATCCAAAGGCTATGACTGTGGTCTGCAGATAAAGAACTACAACGACATCAGGATCGGGGATATCGTAGAGGCCTTCCAGGAAGTAGCTGTCAAGAAGACCCTGTAAGCAACCTTAAGTTGCACAAATCCAAGATTTTAGAGTATTTAAAGAGGGCTTCCTTTATTGGGAGTTTCTTCTCGAAACCTGTTCGGGTTTGAGGAGCAGTGCGGCAGGGTATTTTTTTCGTACTTCCAGAAATTTTCTTTCCGCCTCCAGTTTGGTCCTGAAATTTCCTACCCGAACGCGGTAGGTGGGGGAATCAAATATGATTTTCGGTGTCCACTGTGGAAAATCGATCCTTACCTGCGATTTTAGATCCTCGGCTTCTTCATAACTTCCAAAGCCCACCTGAATGGTGTAGTAATTCACCCTGGAGTTGGAAATTTTATACAATTCCAGCAGCCGGTCAATTTTTGGATCCTGGTCTATGGTCACTGAGCCTTCCTGCCCGAAAGCCAGGGATCCCAAAAGCAATACCGCAGAAAATAACAGGGTACGCACCAGACTTTTAGTATTTGAAGGCAAAAAATTCATGTGACAAAGGTAAAGGATTCGCCTAAAATCAAGGGAAATTCATCTTATTTAGAATAATTATAAATTATAAATTCTAAAATTTTAACATTTTCAGAATAAAGTCAATGTTGTATTTTTGACCACAATTTTAACGCCGAGAATTTACGTGTTTTTCGTTATTGAACGTAATAATCGTGCCAAGATTTCGATAGAAACAACTCCAATATGAAAAAGGTTTCGTACCGCAATCAAATCCTCACCGTTTTCGGTAGTTTATTCATAGTTTTTTCTTTGTTCTCCACCACTCTTCACGCCCAGGATGCGGAAGGTGAAGCTGTTGCAGGTGAAGAACAGGCAACGGAAGCCGTTGGTGGTGATCCCGTTAAAGGAAAGCAGTTGTTCAACCAAAACTGTGCTGCCTGTCACGCGCTGAACCGTAAAATGACGGGTCCGGCTCTGGCAAACGTGGAGACAAGGCTTGCTGAGGAAGAAGGTCTGGACAAAGAGTGGTTGTATTCCTGGATCAAGAACAGCGCCGGGATGATCAGTTCTGGTGATGCCTATGCCGTTAAGATCTACAACGAGTACAATCAGGCGGCCATGACGGCTTTTCCTACCTTGTCCAATGAAGATATTGACGATATTCTCGCCTACACGGCCGCGCCTCCTCCCGCACCTGCCGCTGCTGCTGCAACTACAGCTGCTGCCGAAGGTCCGGATGAGCAAACAGGAATTAGCAATGAACTGATCCTGGGGGCCCTTGTCGTGGTTTTTGCTTTGCTGGTGATGATGCTTATCCTGGTAAACAATACCTTGAGGCGCATTGCTGAGGCCAATGGTGTTGTCATTGAGAAAGAACGCGCTGAAAAACGCATGCCCCTATGGAAGGCTTTCGCCAAAAACCAATTCCTTGTGCTGGTGTCCTCTATTTTCTTATTGTTGGCCGCCGCGTACTTTGCTTATGGATGGTTTATGCAAGTAGGGATCGATCAGGGGTACGCGCCTATTCAGCCGATCCACTACTCTCACAAGATCCACGCAGGGGATAACAAAATCGAATGTAAATATTGCCACTCTTCCGCAAGGGTGTCCAAGCATTCCGGAATTCCTTCATTAAATGTATGTATGAACTGTCATAAGTCCATCTACGAATACAAAGGAAACCCGGAAGGCCCCAGCGCAGAAGACCTGGCAAAAGGATATACCAATGAATTCTACACAGCGGAGATCAAAAAGTTATATAAGGCCGTGGGATGGGACGAGGAGAACCAACGCTACACGGGTGAATCACAGCCGGTGGAGTGGGTGAGGATCCACAACCTGCCTGACCTGGCCTACTTCAACCACGCTCAGCACGTAACTGTGGGGGAAATTGAATGTCAGACCTGTCACGGTCCGGTGGAGGAAATGGAAATCATGTACCAGTACGCCCCGCTAACCATGGGCTGGTGTATCAACTGCCACCGTGAGACCAATGTTCAGGTTGAAGATAACGGGTATTACGAAAAAATTCATGAAGCACTTTCCAAGAAGTACGGTGTTGAAAACCTGACTGCCGCACAAATGGGCGGTTTGGAATGTGGAAAGTGTCATTACTAAACAGAACAGGAGAAGAAGCTAAACATACGTATATAGCATGGCATCAAACAAGAAATATTGGAAAAGTGAAGCGGAGTTAAATCCGAACGATTCCATTATTGAGACGCTTAGACAAAATGAATTTCCTGAAGAAATCCCCGTGGATGATTTTTTGGGCGACAAGGAAAATCTTGCCTCAGGAAACACCAATAGAAGGGATTTCCTCAAGTATATAGGGTTCAGTACAGCAGCGGCCACTATGGCTGCCTGTGAAGGTCCGGTAAGAAAATCTATTCCCTACGTAGTACAACCCGAAAAGATTATCCCAGGGGTGGCCAATTACTACGCTACCACCATCGCTAACGGATACGACTTTGCCAGCATCCTTGTGAAGACTAGGGAAGGCCGTCCCATCAAGATAGAAAACAACACAGAAGCCAAAACGCTGGGAGGCACCAATGCCCGGATACAGGCCTCTGTTTTATCCTTATATGACAGTACGCGCCTGCAAGGGCCTACATCCAATGGGAATGCCATCGAGTGGGATGCCCTGGATACAGCAGCCAAGGAAAAATTTGCTGCATTACAGGCGTCCGGAAAGCAGATCGCCTTCCTGACACAGACCTATGCAAGTCCGTCTACCAACCGCTTGATCGCTGAATTCAAAGAAAAATTTGGCAATGCAAACCACGTTAGCTATGATGCTGTCTCAGAAGAGGCCGCGTTAAAGGCATTTGAGGCTTTTTATGGTACGCGGGCACTTGCGGATTACGATTTTAGCAAAGCGGAGCTGATCGTTTCGATCGGGGCCGACTTCCTGGCCGATTGGCAGGGTGGAGGCTATGACGCGGGATACGCAAAGGGAAGGGTTCCCTCGGAAGGGAAAATGTCGCGGCATATCCAATTTGAATCCAATATGTCCCTCACGGGGGCAAATGCCGACAAGCGGGTTCCCTGTACCCCGGCAGCACAGAAAAAAATACTGGCGAGCCTCTACGGTAAGTTAAACGGCAGTAATGTAAGTGTTGATTTAAGTGATGCCTTAAGCGAAGCGGTAGATATAGCAGCCGCACAAATTCGCCAGGCAGGGAGTAAAGCTGTGGTGGTTACGGGTCTGAATGATGCAGATGCTCAGAAACTCGTATTGGCCATTAACCAAATGTTGAATAGTGAAGCATTTGATACGGCAGCACCAAAATACATTCGTCAGGGGAATCAGGAAGCGTTGCAAAAGCTGATCAGCGATATGAAGGCCGGACAGGTGGGTGCCCTGATCATGGATGGGGTGAACCCCATGTTTACTTTGCCGAATGCAGGGGAATTTGCAGAGGCCGTGGGTAATGTGGAGATGACAGTAGCCTTTTCCACCAATCAGACGGAAACCACTGAAATTTGTCAGTATGTAGCTGCCTCCAACCACTATTTGGAAAGCTGGGGGGATGCGGAAATGAAAAAAGGCCACTACAGCCTAACACAGCCGGCGATACGCGAACTCTTTGATACCCGCCAGTTTCAGCAATCACTGTTGAACTGGATGGACAGCGAGCAAAGCTATTACGAGTACATAAAAGAAACATGGTCTGGGATCCTCGGTGAGGTTTCCTGGGAAAAAGCGCTTCACGATGGTGTGTACATGATTTCCGCAATGGAAACTGCACCGGATACCCCGGTATCAGCAGAGCAGCCAGCGGATCTCGAGAGTATAACACAATCCGTACAGCGACTTGCAAATGCTGCCGCTACTGAGATGGAATTAGTACTGTACCCCAAGGTGGGTATGGGAGATGGGCAGCAGGCAGGGAACCCCTGGTTACAGGAATTCCCTGATCCGATCACACGGGTGAGTTGGGACAACTACCTTACCATTTCGCGTGCTGATGCGGATAAATTGGGATTTGTAAATGAGAACGCAGCGAACGGCGGCCTGGATGGTAGTTATGCAAAAGTTACCGCAAACGGGGTAAGCCTGGACAAGGTCCCTGTGATCATTCAGCCTGGGCAGGCACCTGGAACTATAGGGATTTCCCTGGGCTATGGACGAAGTGTAGGTATGAAACCCGAAATGAAAACCGGGGTAAACGCTTACAAACTGTACAACAACTTCGACAATATTCAGTCCGTTCAAATAGAAAAAGCGGCAGGCATGCATGAATTTGCATGTATTCAATTGCACAAAACCCTAATGGGTAGGGGTGATATCATCAAGGAAACCACCCTGGAGATATTCAATACTCGGGATCATGCCGAGTGGAACAAACAACCGGTAGTTTCCCTGGACCACCAGGAAGTACCGGCTACCACGGTTGACCTTTGGGACAGTTTTGATCGCTCCATCGGGCACCATTTCAATATGTCCATAGACCTCAATGCCTGTACAGGTTGCGGGGCCTGTGTTATTGCCTGCCATGCTGAAAACAATATCCCGGTTGTAGGGAAACGCGAGGTCCGAAAGTCAAGGGACATGCACTGGTTGCGAATAGACCGGTACTATTCTTCTGAAGACACCTTTGAAGAGGATGTAGAGAAGAAAGAAGGACTTTCCGGGGCCTTTGGTTCCAAGCGGGGCTTTGAAGAAATGGAACAGGCAGCGGCTAACCCGCAGGTAGCTTTCCAGCCGGTTATGTGCCAGCACTGTAACCATGCTCCATGTGAGACCGTTTGTCCGGTTGCGGCTACTTCCCATAGCCGTCAGGGACAGAACCATATGGCTTACAACCGATGTGTGGGTACGCGCTATTGTGCCAATAACTGCCCCTACAAGGTAAGAAGGTTCAACTGGTTCCTCTTCAATAACAACGATGAGTTTGATTACCACTTCAATAACGACCTTGGTAAAATGGTGATCAACCCGGATGTTACCGTAAGGTCGAGAGGGGTAATCGAGAAGTGTTCCCTTTGTATACAAATGACACAAAAGACCATCCTGGATGCCAAGCGAGAAGGCAGGGAAATCAAGGATGGCGAGTTCCAGACCGCTTGTTCCAATGCATGTAGCACTGGCGCGATAGTATTTGGAGACATCAATGATAAAGAAAGCGAGGTAGCAAAACTCAAGGAAAGTGACCGCATGTACCACTTGTTGGAAAGTGTGGGTACCCAGCCCAATGTTTTCTATCACGTGAAAGTAAGGAACACACAAGAAGCATAATCAACTAAATAAACGAAAAAGGATTTATGGCGTCGCATTACGAAGCACCAATCAGGAAACCCTTAGTTCTTGGAGACAAAGGCTACCACGATGTGTCCGCGGATATTGCCGCTCCGGTAGAAGGAAAGGCCAATAAACAATGGTGGATCGTTTTTTCCATTTCCCTGGCGGCCTTGCTCTGGGGTATTGGTGCAATAGTATATACCATCAGCACCGGTATCGGTACCTGGGGGTTAAACAAAACCGTGAACTGGGCCTGGGACATTACCAACTTCGTCTGGTGGGTAGGTATTGGTCACGCGGGAACGCTGATCTCAGCAGTACTTTTGTTATTCCGGCAGAAATGGAGAATGGCCATCAACCGCTCTGCGGAGGCCATGACCATCTTCTCGGTTATTCAGGCAGGACTATTCCCCCTGATACACATGGGTAGGCCCTGGCTGGCCTATTGGGTGGTTCCTATCCCAAACCAGTTTGGTTCCCTGTGGGTGAACTTCAATTCGCCCCTGTTATGGGACGTATTCGCGATCTCCACCTATCTTTCGGTTTCTCTGGTCTTCTGGTGGACGGGCTTGCTGCCCGACTTTGGGATGATCCGGGATCGCGCCGTGAAACCCTTCCAGAAAAAGATCTATAGCCTGGTAAGTTTTGGTTGGACAGGTAGGGCAAAGGACTGGCAGCGTTTCGAAGAGGTTTCCCTGGTACTGGCCGGGTTAGCCACTCCGCTGGTACTTTCGGTACACACCATTGTATCCTTTGACTTTGCCACCTCCGTGATCCCCGGATGGCACACCACCATCTTTCCACCGTACTTCGTTGCCGGTGCGATTTTCTCCGGGTTCGCCATGGTGCAAACCCTGCTGATCATCATGCGTAAGGTGTGTAACCTGGAAGCGTACATCACGGTACAGCATATCGAATTGATGAACATCATCATCATGATCACCGGTTCTATCGTGGGTTGTGCCTATATCACAGAATTGTTTATCGCCTGGTACTCAGGAGTGGAATATGAGCAATACGCTTTCCTCAACAGGGCTACAGGACCTTACTGGTGGGCGTACCTGCTGATGATGTCCTGTAATGTGGTATCTCCACAGATCATGTGGGTCAAAAAGATCCGTACCAGTATTATGGTATCCTTTATCATTTCCATCGTTGTGAACGTAGGGATGTGGTTTGAGCGATTTGTGATCATTGTAACTTCCCTGCACAGGGATTACCTGCCCTCCTCATGGACCATGTTCTCGCCCACTTTTGTGGATATCGGGATCTTTATCGGAACCGTTGGCTTCTTCTTTGTACTCTTCCTGTTATATGCAAGGACCTTCCCGGTAATTGCGCAGGCTGAGGTGAAATCCATTCTGAAATCCTCAGGAGAGCGTTACAAAGCTCTGCGGGCAGCAGGAAAACCATTATACACCGTTAGAAAAGAAGCTGTAATCCGGGAAACCATTATAGAAAGTGAACAGGAAGAAGCGCCTGCACCTCAGGGAGCGGCACCAGCTTTTAGCCTTTTAGGTGCACTGGGAAGTTTTGATGCGAGTACGCAAAGCCCGGATAACCTGCAGAAGGTTAAAGGTATAGGGCCCATGATGGAGAAGACCCTGAATAAGCTGGGTATATTCAGCTTCCTACAGATCAGTAAAATGACCGAGAAGGAATACAATCTGCTGGATGAACTTACGGGTTCCTTCCCAGGACGCGCGCAGCGTGACGATTGGGCCGGACAGGCGAGAATGTTTCTAAATACAGACAAATAAGTATGGCTGATACCAAAATACACGCATATTACGACGACGACGATGTATTGATGCACGCCGTAAAAAAGGTAAAGGCAGCAAAGCATCACATAGAAGAGGTATATTGCCCGTTTCCGGTTCACGGACTGGACAAGGCCATGGGGCTGGCCCCGACGCGTATCGCGATCACTTCCTTTATGTATGGATGTTTGGGCCTTGCAGTTGCTATTGTCATGATGAACTATATCATGATACAGGACTGGCCCATGAACATTGGTGGAAAACCCAGTTTCAGCTACATTGAGAATATGCCGGCTTTTGTCCCGATCATGTTCGAAATGACGGTTTTCTTTGCAGCCCACCTGATGGTGATCACCTTTTACCTCAGGAGTAAGCTATGGCCCTTCAAAGAAGCGGAAAATCCGGATGTGCGGAGCACGGATGACCATTTTGTTATGGAAATAGAAGTACATAACAACGAAAAGGAATTGAAGGAACTGCTCATCGATACCGGTGCAGTAGAATTGAATATTATTAAAACAAGGCATTAAGAAATGAAGGAGTTATTCCAAAGTTTGATGATATTGGGGATACTGTTGCTGGGGGTTTCCTGCGCAGACAGTAGCCGACCCAATTACCAGTATATGCCCAACATGTATGAGCCAGTAGGATATGAAACCTATCAGGAAGTAGACTTTCTCCCTGAAGGGACCGAGGCCCTTACGCCACCGGATCATACCGTGAAAAGAGGATGGTTACCTTACGAATTCAGCGACGATCCTGCTGGGAAAGAATTGGCAAGAGCACAGCAGAGCCCGCTGGATAGCCTGAACCGGGAAGAAAATTTGGCCAAAGGAAAGGAATTGTACGACATCTATTGTGCGATCTGCCACGGCAACCAGGGAAAAGGACAGGGTACGCTGGTGAAGCGTGAAAAAATCCTCGGGGTGCCGAGTTATGCAGATGCAGCCAGGAATATAACTGTAGGGAGTACCTATCACACCATTTACTACGGCCTGAACTCAATGGGTTCTTATGCCGGACAACTCAATTTTGAGGAGCGCTGGCAGGTATCAGAGTACGTGATGAAATTGAAAAACGACTTAACACAATAATACAGCGGACAGTACTATGTATACGTTTTCGAACAAACTTAAAATGGGTGCAATTATCCTGATGGTCCTGGGAGCACTGGGAATGACCATTGGTTTTATTTCTGCACCATCAACGGTGGAAGATGCCAAAGCCATGGTTGCTGCCCACGATGACGGGCATGGCGGATCCCATGAAGCGGAACATGCTGCGGTCGCTGAGGAAGGACACGGAGCAGTTGCCGGGGAAGATCACGCTGCGCATGATGAACATTTGCTTCATCAGCTGCAAAACCGTCCCTGGGCGGCACTGTATGTAGCAGCTTTCTTTTTCTTTATGATTGCCCTCGGGGTACTGGCATTTTATGCCATACAAAGGGCGTCACAGGCGGGTTGGTCCCCATTGCTCTTTCGGGTGATGGAAGGCATTACCGCCTACATCGTTCCCGGCGGGATAATTGTTTTTGTGATCCTGGTGCTCTCTGTATTCCACTTTAATCACCTCTTCCCCTGGATGGATGCCGACTTAGTGGCCGAAGATACTATCCTAAAGAATAAGGCAGGCTACCTTGACCCCACCTTCTTCCTGATCCGCGCAGCGATCTTTCTGGGAGGGTGGATCGGTTACCGGGAAATTTCCCGCAGGCTGTCTATCGCTCAGGACAATGCCGATGACGATTCCAGTTTTAAAAAGAATTTCAGGTGGTCCGCAGGTTTCCTCGTATTTTATCTGGTTACCGAATCTATTATGTCCTGGGATTGGATCATGAGCGTTGACCCGCACTGGTTCAGCACCCTCTTTGGCTGGTATGTTTTTGCCAGCATGGTGGTATCAGGAGTAACGGTAATCGCCATGATTGCTATTTACCTGAAATCCAAAAACTACCTTCCCGATGTAAACGACAGCCATATCCACGATTTGGCCAAGTTCATGTTCGGCTTCAGTATCTTCTGGACCTACTTGTGGTTTGGACAGTTCATGCTGATCTGGTATGCCAATATCCCGGAGGAGGTAACCTATTTTGTTACACGGATCGAAGATTATAAATTGCCGTTCTTTGGAATGGTGGTCATGAACTTTATATTCCCCTTGCTGGTGCTGATGAACAGTGACTACAAACGTATCAACTGGTTTGTCATTATGACCGGTATTGTTGTACTTCTGGGCCACTACCTGGATGTGTTCAATATGATCATGCCATCAGCTGTGGGTGACCAATGGTTCATCGGCATTCCAGAATTGGGTGCACTGAGTTTCTTTAGCGGAGCCTTTATTTACTGGGTGTTCCGTGCCCTGACCAAAGCGCCGCTACAGGTTACACGTAACCCATATATAGAAGAGAGCAGGCAGTTTCATTATTAATGGAGTTGAAGTAGTATAAGAATAATTTGAAGAGTTGAAATGAGTACAGTACTGATATTAGCTGTTGTAGTTTTAGTAGGGATCGCCATTTGGCAGATGACTAAAATATTTGAATTGTCCCAGGTGAAGGCCGAAATTTCTCAGGTCGCCACAGACAAGGACAACAAGTATAATGGCTATCTCCTTTTTGGGTTCCTGATATTTATTTATCTGTTTACCATCTTTTGTTTTTGGAAATACAGCAAATTTATTTTGCCTGAATCAGCTTCGGCCCATGGTACCGATTATGATAGCCTGTTGCTGTGGTCCTTTGTGATCATTTTCATTGTACAAACGATAACTCAGGCCTTGCTCCACTATTTTGGTTACAAATACAAAGGGGAGAAAGGAAAAAAAGCCCTGTTTTTTGCAGACAATGACCGCCTGGAATTTATATGGACCATCATCCCGGTAATTGTACTTGCCGGTCTGATCCTCTGGGGCCTCTACACCTGGACGAACATTATGGACATCAACGAGGACGATGATCCCCTCGTAGTAGAGCTATACGCCCAACAGTTTAACTGGACCGCCCGTTACGGGGGAACTGACAACGTGCTCGGGGATGCCAACGTTAGGATGATCGATATTGACAAGGCAAACGTACTGGGTCTGGATGAATCCGATCCCAACGCAACAGATGACATTATAGTAAAGGAACTGCACCTCCCTGTAGGCAGGAAAGTCAACTTTAAAATGCGGTCGCAGGATGTACTGCACTCGGCTTACATGCCCCACTTCAGGGCACAGATGAACTGTGTACCCGGGATGATCACAGAATTTTCCTTTACGCCAACCATCACCACGGCAGAAATGCGCCTTAAACCGGAAATAGTAGACAAGGTGAACCGTACCAATGCTATCCGTGCAGAACGCGCTGCCAACGGGGAACCGAATTCGGACCCCTGGGAATTCGATTATGTTTTGCTCTGCAACAAGATCTGCGGGAAATCGCACTACAACATGCAAATGAAGATAATCGTAGAGACCGAAGAAGAATACAATGAATGGATCGCCAGTCAGCAGACCTTTGGTCAGTTAATGGCTTCTATGCAATAAAATCGCTATAAAAAGAAAAGAAAATTAAAAAAGAAAATTATGTCTGTATCAGCACATGCAACGGTAGATGAACACGCACACGACCACGGGCATCACCATCATAAGGAGACATTTGTAACCAAGTATATATTCAGCCAGGATCACAAGATGATTTCCAAACAGTACCTGATCACCGGGTTGATCATGGGCTTTATTGGGATCGCCATGTCTTTGTTGTTCCGACTGCAATTGGCCTGGCCGGGTGAATCCTTCCCCATTTTTGAGGCCTTACTTGGAAAATGGGCCCCTGACGGGGTAATGGATGCCGACGTATACCTGGCACTGGTGACCATACACGGTACCATCATGGTGTTCTTTGTACTGACGGCCGGTTTGAGCGGTACCTTTAGTAACCTGCTGATCCCCCTTCAGATCGGGGCGAGGGATATGGCATCCGGGTTCCTCAATATGCTTTCTTACTGGTTGTTCTTCCTCTCGAGTGTGATCATGGTGATCTCACTTTTTGTGGAAGCAGGACCTGCGGCAGCCGGGTGGACCATCTACCCACCACTTAGTGCTCTGCCAATGGCGCAACCGGGATCCGGTATGGGTATGACCCTCTGGCTGGTTTCCATGGCTATCTTTATCGCGAGTTCCCTGCTGGGTTCGCTGAACTATATCGTTACGGTAATTAACCTCAGGACCAAGGGGATGTCGATGACACGCCTGCCCCTTACCATCTGGGCCTTTTTTGTTACGGCTATCATTGGTGTGATTTCCTTCCCTGTTCTGCTTTCAGCAGCCTTGTTGCTGATCATGGACCGTAGTTTCGGAACTTCATTCTTCCTGTCTGATATCTTTATTCAGGGGGAAGTACTGCACTACCAGGGAGGATCTCCGGTACTGTTTGAGCACCTGTTCTGGTTCTTGGGACACCCTGAAGTATATATCGTACTGTTACCCGCACTGGGGATCACTTCTGAGGTGATGTCTACCAACGCCCGTAAACCGATCTTCGGTTACCGCGCAATGGTGGCGTCTATCCTTGCTATTGCCTTCCTTTCTACCATCGTTTGGGGGCACCATATGTTCGTATCCGGGATGAATCCATTCCTGGGGTCAGTGTTCACCTTTACCACGTTGTTGATCGCCATCCCTTCTGCGGTAAAGGCATTTAACTATATCACAACCCTCTGGAAAGGGAATTTGCAACTGAACCCGGCGATGCTGTTCTCTATCGGACTGGTATCTACCTTCATTACCGGAGGTTTGACCGGGATCATCCTTGGGGATTCCACACTGGATATCAACGTACACGACACCTATTTTGTAGTGGCCCACTTCCACCTGGTGATGGGTATCTCTGCGCTCTACGGACTATTTGCCGGGGTATACCACTGGTTCCCAAAAATGTTCAAGCGCATGATGAACAAAAACCTGGGCTATGTGCATTTCTGGGTAACTGCAGTTTGTGCCTATGGGGTATTCTTCCCAATGCACTTTGTGGGTATGGCCGGTGTACCTAGGCGTTACTACGAAAACACGGCCTTCCCGATGTTTGATGAGCTGGCCGACGTGAATGTGCTTGTGACCGTTTTTGCACTGGTTGCAGGAGCCGCCCAGCTGATCTTTGTATACAACTTCATCCACAGTATCTTCTACGGGAAGCCTACCGTACAGAACCCATGGAATTCCAATACGCTCGAATGGACAGCGCCTATTGAGCATATCCACGGGAACTGGGAAGGGGAAATTCCTGAAGTACACCGTTGGGCGTATG
>NZ_CEYNTP010000060.1:0-12636 GCF_982873095.1 Lentiprolixibacter sp.
TAAAATACCTGGGAAAAATCAAAAGCAGCCCTGTTGAGAAAAATGTCCCTTGATCCCCGTAAAAATCCTATAACCTCTGACATTCCTTCATCATCTTCAAGATCAGTATCAGATAAAACCAGAAGGACATCTCGTTTCTCAACAGGGTTTATTCTGCTTAATGCGACCTCTCCCAAAACAATAATAGCTTCTTTTGGATCTAAAGGGATTCGCAATGGATCATAGCCCTCCTGATCCAAAAGAAGCAGGCATTCTTTCTGACAGTCAATAGCAATTTCAAAGTACCCATCGGGACCTGAGAATGCAGTGTTTTCATGCCCTTCGAGTGTAATGGCTACCCCTGGCAGGGGATCCCGGTTACCAGCATCTATCACATAACCCCTTACAACGATACCTTGTGCTAAAGCCCCTGCCGTAAATATTAAGAAGTATATGAGCAACAACTTCCGTTCCCATTGGCTCCTTTTCTTTCCGCTTTTATGTATGAATTTACCCATCTGCTTAGCCCGCCTGCTACCGACATTTCATCTGTACAGGGAGCCAAAACTATTTGCTGTTCTTGCACGAACCTTTCAGCATGGAGAAATAGTTTTATTCCTCTTTATTAAAAGAACACGGTATGCACTTAAAGCGCTATTATTTCATGATGGGACTACTACTCCCCCTGACGGTGTTGAGTTTTCAAGATGCCCGAAACTCCAGGTATCAGGTTCGCACGGTCGCCTTCTATAATCTTGAGAACCTTTTTGACACGGTAAACGACAGCCTCACCCATGACGATGACAGAACAGCTGATGGCCGGGATCACTGGACGCTGGAAAAATACCGGGATAAAATCGCCAAGCTTGCCCGGGTTCTTGCTCTTATCGGAAGCAAAGTCCGGAAGGATTCCCCTGATCTTATAGGTCTCTGTGAACTGGAAAACCTGAGCGTGCTGCAGGACCTTGTGACTCATGAGCATCTGTTGCCTAATGACTATGGGGTTATTCATTTCGATTCGCCTGATGAACGGGGTATTGATGTAGCCCTGCTCTATCGAAAGTCTTGCTTTGTCCCCTTTTCAATAAAAAGCCAGCGGCTGATCCTTCGTGACATTGACGGGTATAGGGATTATACCCGGGACCTATTAATCGTAGGGGGCATGTTGGAGGATATGGAAATCGCAATCCTGGTCAACCACTGGCCTTCAAGGAGCGGAGGGGAGCTACAAAGCCGGCCTTATCGAATAGCTGCCGCCCAGCTTAATAGGCATGTTATTGATTCCCTGAAAAAGGAGCATCCCAATATCGGGCTGCTCCTCATGGGTGATTTCAATGACAACCCTGCAGATATCAGCCTGAGGAAAGTGCTTGGGACAAAGGGGGAGCGCAAAGCCCTTGAAGCGTCAGCATTGTATAATCCTATGGAAAAGCTTTACAGTAAAGGTGTAGGTTCCCTTGGCTATAGGGACCAATGGCATTTGTTCGATCAGATATTGGTTTCACTGGAGTTGGTTGCTCCCAACCGGGGTACCTATAAATTCTGGAAGGCCGGGGTATTCAATCCTCCCTTTTTAACTACTCAGGAGGGTCCGTATAAAGGATATCCCTTCCGCACCTATGCTTCCGGGCGTTATCAGGGTGGGTACAGCGACCATTTCCCGGTCTATGCATATTTGATCAGGAAGGTGGAATAGATGCAAGACGCAGCTAGCTCGGATTTAAAATCCGAGCTAGCTGCTATATGTCATATCATGCGGATGACTTCAATATCTAAAAGTCCTCTCATATCAGCATAATTCCTCGCACTACTAAAAGGATAATCAGTAGTGTAATTAACAATCTGCGCAACCACGGGATTATTATGAATGTAGTTAATTTTCTGCCTGATAAACCAGTTGGAATAAGCTACTTCGGCATGATAGCCATTTTGCCATACTTTATACTGTTGGTTTCTTGCCAGGTGCGAGCAGGCTTTTTTAAAATGGGCTAACATCCATTCTTGTCTACTCTCCGGATAGTCTAATATTCCTTTAATTATTTGCTTTGAAGTGAATTTTTTAAAGTCTCTAATTATATCGCACAATATGCTCCCTTCTTTTCCTTTGCACAATAAATGAATGTGATTTGACATAATACAAAAAGCATAGATTACTAGACCTTTATTTTTTTGACAAAACAATAAACTATCTATTAGCATGTGTTTTTGACGAACTCTGGTAAACACATCAATCCATCCAACTGTGGTAATTGTTATAAAGTAAGTGGTGTCAGATTGGGTGGCTTGGTACTTATCGGACATCTTTTTAACAACAAAATACGAGCCCCTCGAGCATGTTCTTTGCAGTATTCAATAAAACAGATAGCTCGGATTTAAAATCCGAGCTATCTGTCTGAAATCCGCGTTATCTATTTCTTAATTACTCGGGGACTATGAGTTTGATATTACGCCATTTCACCCGGATACCGCCCCCATCGTGGATCTGCAGGGCAATAGCACCTTCCCCCTGTCCGATCTTCTCATCGGTAAGGCTTACCATTTCTACGCCGTTCAGCCAGGAGGTGAGCTGGTCGCCCATCACCCTGATTTTTAAGGTATTCCATTCGCCTTCTTTCAGGACGCTTTCTTTATCTGCATCGGGTTTGATCAGCCAACCCCGGCCGTAGGATTCATAGACCCCACCGGTATGCTTTCCCGGGGGGGCTACCTCTACCTGCCAGCCGTTTACCTTTGTCCCTTCCACAGTTGACCTGATAAAGACCCCACTATTACCATCGGCCTCCTGCAGGAAGTCCAGGCTGATCTCAAAATCTTTATAATAAGCATCCGTGGCCAGGTAGCCATACCCTTTATCCGGGCCGCTTTCCGAAATGAGCAGGCCATCCTCCACGTACCACTTCTCGGTCCCGTAAATGGTCCACCCTTCCAGGTTTTCCCCGTTAAACAACTGCACCTCCTGTGCAAACGCCATGCTTGTGAACAGGCCAAGCAGCCCTACCAAATATTTCATCTTTTACAGTTTTAGTTTAACCATTGTCCCCAGGGGATCCTGGAGAGTATGAGCAAAAGCCCGATCCCGTAGAACAGGGCTATGCTTTTGAATTTTTTCCTGCCCTCCATGAATTTCTTATGACGCGACCAGCCGATAGTAATCAGGACGATCGCAATAATATTGATAAACGGGTGCTCCACCGCCAGCAGGCGTGCGGGTGCATTTAAATTCCCCATGCCTACGATCTGAAGTGCCTTTAACCCACTGGTAGATACAAACCACAGGATAAGACCGAGGATCAGCTGCAGGTGGGACAGGATAAGCGCAAAGAGACTTAACCGAAAGTCCTTATGTAGGGTAAACATTTTGTTTCCGGCCAAGCCAGCAATGGCATTCACCACGGCGAGGATAAGTACCAGCAGCACTACATAGGCCAGATAGGAATGGACGTTTTGCAATATTTCCATAATATGTGTTTTACAGCTTTAAATGTAGCCATTTAGAACGAAAAAACCCTGATGATCACATCAGGGTTTTCTCTATAGGTCGGTTAGTAATTAGTTGAAAATGTATCGCAGACCTATCTGGGCTTGCCACCTTGAGGAAGCAAATCCAAAGTCATCCAATTCCACAATGTTAGGTGTACCGTCAGGATTTACAACCCCGTCGTTCACTTCGAAGGCAGGAGTAGATCCGGTTGAAACGGTGGTCAAAGGCGCCACTTCGCTTCTGATGAACCTTCTTTTACCCCAATCCTTGTTGATGAAATTGGTAAAGTTGAACATATCCGCTGAGAGCTGGAAGGTGTGTTTCTTCCCACCCCAGTCCAGGCTGAAGTCTTGCAGGATCTTAAGGTCAACCACGTGGCTCCAGATTCCCCGGGAAGCGTTACGCTCAGCGTATTTTCCACGGTTCTCTTTCAGATAATCGATGCTTTCAATGAAGGTGTTCAAACGCTCCCACTCAGCTGCAGGATCATCTCCCACGAGTACGATCTCATCAGAAGAAGCCGGGATGTAAATCAGGGCATTATCCCTGGAATCATCGTTCAGCAGGTCACGTCCTTCCCTGTAGATAAAGCTGTAAGGCCGGCTTTGGTAGCCTTCGTAGAACAGGCCAAAGGTCGTTTTTACATTGTCATTCCAGCGCAGCTCGTAAGATACGTTGGCGGTTACCCTGTTCCCCAAAGCAAAATCAGATCGGGTTACAGGCAACCTGGAGTTCTTACCATTAACGGTCTGGATGTTCCTCCACTGTGAACTGTTTTGGGAAGACGTACCATCAAATACCTTGTAAGAATCACCAAAGGTCCAGGCAACCTGACCTGCAAAACCATTGTCGTAAGGCTTACGCAATGAGAAAGTGGTGTTTGTGGCATATCCTCCTCCGGTGTTGGAAGCAAGGATCACACGGCCATAGGTGTCGTCAATTTCGGCCCTCCTGTCATAGAAGAAACGAGTATCAGCACCTTCGTAGGCTCCTGTAGGTCCTCCCAAGTTGAGGTTCTCATAGTAAATATCGGTGATAACGTCAGTGTAAAGGAAGTCAGCAGAGGCAACCAGTCCCCATAGAGGAAGCTTTTGGTCTACTGCGATATTGTACTTCACAACCTGTGGCAATTTAAAGTCCTTGGCAATCAGGTCCACGTTACCTCCGGTTCCGCCAGAACCAGGAGCAGGATCTTCAAACTGGTTATTTACGTTGGGCTCAAAAGGCTGTCCGAATTCGAACATAAAGCCACCGGTAACACCGTTGTTGTTATAGGTTCCACCAGGCCATACCAAAGGCAGACGAGAAGTAAATACTCCAATACCACCGCGTACCTGTGTTGTACCTTCTCCATTAACATCCCAGTTAAAGCCCAAACGAGGGGCAAACAGGGCAGTAGGATCAATACTTTGTCCTACGCGGGCCCCCTGCAGGTCTTTCCCGGCAGCTTCCAGTAATGGAATTGTCCTCTCGTTGAAGTCTTCGTTTTCGATACCATCACTCCAGTAAGGAATGTCGATACGAGCACCAAGAGTTACCCGGAAATCGTCTGTCATCTGTACTTCGTCCTGAATATAGAATCCAGCCTGGAAAGTATCGAACTCAGAGGCACCGGCAGACTCATCTCCTACCGTACCATTACCGATCAAGGAGTATCCGTGCTGGTATACGTCAGCGTCTTGTCCGGTTAGGAACTGGTTCAGACCTGAAGAGATCAGGTTACCAGAGGTATCAAACTGGTCTTCAAAGGTGTAATCCCCATAGTTGAAGGCAAAGAACAGGTTCTTCACCTTGGCAAATTCGAGGTTGGCCCCCAGGGTTACGGTATGGCGACCTGCGTAGATCTCGAAGTTGTTCGTAAGGGTGAATACATCCTGATCCAAAAGGTTGGCAGTAGAGAAAGGCTCAGCTCCAAAAGAGAGAGTTCCTCCACCATCCTGAATGTCTATAGTTGGGAAAGGCTCACCAGCCGGATCCCTGTCGTCACGTACGCGGGTGTACCCCAGTACGAAGTTGTTGGCAAAATTATCTCCAAAACGTGAGTTCAGTTCCAGTGCCAGGGAATTGGTTTTGGACACGAAAGCCTCTGAACCGTTGATGAAACCAATAAATCGGTTTCCGGAGTTCCGTGCTTCCAGGTTGTCTGCGTCTGTATATCCGTATCGCAGGCTCAACTTGTGGTCCTGGTTGATGTTCCAGTCCAGCTTAGCCGTAATCCTGTTACTTTCGAGCGTTCTTGTATTGTTATCAAAGATCCCCGGATCGTAGCCATAATTGCTTACCAGGAAGCTGCGCAGCCCCTCAAGGTCAGCAAGGCTCGACCTACCGGTATAGTTGCTGAAGTTAAACGGTTGGGGTGTTTCGTCATCCTGACGTTCGTAGTTGAGGAAAAAGAACAATTTGTCCTTAACAATAGGACCTCCAACACGCACCCCATAGGTAAGGGCACTGAACTCAGCGAGTTTTTCGCGCTCTTCTCCATCTCCTACCAGGCTTGGAGGGGTCTTGCCTGCAAGGCTTTCGTTTCGTACGAAAGAGTAGGCAGATCCTTCCCAGTTGTTAGATCCGGAACGTGAAATGGCGTTGATGGATCCCCCGGAGAAACCTGACTGACGAACATCAAAAGGTGCAATGTTGATCTGGAAGGTTTCGATCGCATCCACAGAAAGTGGGTTTACACCGGTTTGTCCACCGTTAGTACCAGAACCAGCCAAACCAAATACATCGTTGTTTACCGCACCGTCAATATAGATGGCGTTGTAGCGGTTGTTTTGTCCGGCTAAGGAGATACTAAATCCATCGTTACCTTCTGTCACCTGAGCCTGGGGCGTCAGACGCACAAAGTCAGCAATGGAACGCGAAGCGGCAGGTACTGTTGCAACTTCCCGCTGCGAAATGGTGGTTTCTGTACCTGTCTTGCTGGCCCCGAAAATTCCCGTTCCCGTTGCGGTAACTACTACTTCCTGCAGCGCAGTCGCCGATTCAGAAAGCGTGGAATTGAATTGCGAGGTCCTACCCAGGGTAAGGAAAATGTTTTCTCTTACATCTTCATTGAATCCCAGATAAGAAAAGGTAATACGGAAGGGTCCCCCGGCACGCATACCGGAAATACGATAGTAGCCATCGAAATCGGTAGCTGCCCCGTACGTAGAGCCCGTTGGTACGTGAACTGCAACAACGGTAGCTCCCCCAAGGGGTTCCCCGTTGTCGTCGGTCACCTGTCCACTGATCGCGGAAGTAGTAACCCCCTGCGAAAATGCAATAGCCGTACAAAAGACTGCCACTACTGCTAAGTAAAACTTCTTCATTTTGAGTGTTATTTAGTGTTTAAAAATGCAATGCAAAAGTGGGGGATTCTTAACATATCTTTATTAAGCTAATGTTAAATCGGGACCCTAAATTTAACACTAACTTAGCACTTAGAAAAGCAAAACCGCAAGTAATTACAACCTGTTGGTTTTCAGAATTTTAGGCAGTCTATTTTTTGAAGGATCTCAGGAGGTTTTCGGTGGAACTGTCATGGGGGGAAATAGAAGGAGAATTCAGGTCCTCCAGCACCCTGGATGCCAGCTGTTTTCCAAGCTCCACACCCCACTGGTCATAACTGTAAATATTCCAGAGGACGCCCTGAACAAAAATCCTGTGTTCATAAAGGGAAATAAGTGCCCCAAGGCTTGCCGGAGTGAGCTTATCTATAAGAATGGTAGTCGTGGGTTTGTTGCCCTCGAATACTTTAAAGGGGGTAAGGCGTTGCTGATCCGCTTGGGAAACTCCCCTGGCGTCAAATTCAGCTCTTACCTCTGCCTCTGTTTTCCCATTCATAAGGGCCTCGGTCTGGGCAAAGAAATTGGCCATTAGTTTGTTATGGTGGTCGGTATCCCCATGCAGGGATTCCTTGAAGCCGATAAAATCCGCTGGGATAAGCTTGGTACCCTGATGGATCAACTGAAAAAAGGCATGCTGGGAATTGGTTCCGGGTTCACCCCAGATAATGGTCCCGGTCTGGTATCCCACCGGCTTGCCGCTTCGGTCAACACTTTTCCCGTTACTTTCCATGATCCCCTGCTGCAAATAGGCAGAGAAACGGCTCAGGTACTGCGTATAGGGAATGATGGCCTCGGTTTCGGCCTTGTAAAAGTTATTGTACCATAAGGTGAGTAAGCCGGCAATGACCGGTATGTTCTCAGCAAAGGGTGTTTCCCGGAAATGCCGGTCCATTTTGTAAGCCCCGTTAAGGAGGGCTTCGAAATTTTCATAGCCCACGGCCAGGGCAATACTCAGGCCTACTGCGCTCCACAGGGAAAACCTTCCCCCTACCCAATCCCACATGGGGAAAACATTGTCCGCATCAATACCAAATTCCGCTATCTTCACCTTATTGGTAGATACGGCAGCAAAATGTTTTGCAATATCGGCCTGGGTGGCATGGTTGAGGAACCAGTTTTTAATAGTGGTGGCATTGGAAAGGGTCTCCTGTGTGGTAAAGGTTTTAGACACCACAACGAAGAGGGTGGTTTCCGGGTCCAGGGTTTTCAGGACCTCATGCACGTGGTCACCGTCCACATTGCTCACGAAGTGAACATCCAGGTGGTTGCTGTAATACTTAAGGGCTTCTGTAACCATGGCCGGACCCAGGTCTGATCCCCCGATGCCGATATTTACCACGGTGGTGAACGCTTTACCGGTATATCCTTTTTTTTGCCCACTGATGACAGCCTCAGCAAAGGCTTTGATCTTTTTCTTGACCTCCTGTACTTCAGGAACCACGTCAGTACCATCAACTATTACCGAACCTGTCGATGGGGTTCTGAGGGCGGTATGCAGCACGGCCCTGCCTTCGGTTTGGTTGATCAGGTCGCCCCCAAAATACTTTTCAATAGCCCCTTTTAGGTCCATCTCTTCTGCCAGGGACAATAGGAGTTGCATCGTTTCCTGGTTGATACGGTTTTTGGAGTAGTCCACCAGGAAGTCCTTCCATTGCAGCGTAAAGCGGGAAGCCCGTTCCGGGTCCTCCGCAAATAGGGTTTTGAGATGTTGTTGGTGCTGTTGGTTGTAGTGGTTGGCCAGGCGTTTCCAGGCCTGGGTAGTGGTTGGATCAATACTCTTTAGCGGCATGTCAGGGATTGGAAGTTAGCAGTTGTTCATCAGCAGTATAGGGGATGCAATCCAGTTGCTCCTTTATAGGATTGATATACTCAAAATATTTGGGACGCAAGGTTTCGGCAAGGGGTTCTGCAGCCGGTAGATCCTCTCTTAGCGGATCTACCTGTCGCCCGTTTTTCCAGAAACGGTAACATACATGGGGGCCTCCGGTATTCCCGGTCATGCCTATCCATCCAATAACATCCCCCTGTTTCACGAACTCACCGCGTTTCACCTTCTGGGCCCTCATATGAAGGTACTGGGTACTGTAGGTGCTGTTGTGCCTTATTTTTACATACTTTCCATTGCCCCCTTTTCGGGTGGATTCCGTAACTACACCATCCGCAGTTGCAAGAATAGGAGTTCCGATGGGTGCCGCATAGTCCGTTCCCCGGTGCGGCCTTACCCGATAGCCGTAATACTTGATCCGGCGCCTCAGGTTATATCGTGAGGATAAGCGGCCAAACTTAAGGGGTGCCCTTAAAAAAGTCCTCCTGAGGTTGTTGGCCTCTTCATCAAAATAGTCAACCACGTTTTTCAGGGAATCCGACTCATAGGCAAAAGCATATATGGGCGTTCCTCTATGTTCAAAATAGGCTGCCTTGATGTTTCCGGCGCCAGCGTATACCGAATCATTGATGTAAAGTTCATCATAGATGACCTTAAATTTATCCCCGGCATCCAGTTTAAAGAAATCTATGGTCCAGGCATAGACCTCGGAAAGTTCGTTCACCATCAGGTAGTCGATCCCCTCCTTGACCACTACATCAGACAGGTTCCCCCCTGGAGGGATGACCCCGGAAGCCTCGCGTTCCCTTCGTGTAATTTCCTTGCGCTTTTTATAGGCATTTACAGAATCCCGGAAATCGATGACCGTATAGTTGATCAGGTCGTTCTCATAGATAAAGACCTCAGGACGGGAGATGGAATCTTTGGATTTAAGCAACATATAGGGCCTGCCCACACGGATCCTTCTGATATCAAAGGTGTCCCGGAACCTCTTGGCAAGTACCTCTACCTTGTTATAATCGATGTTGTTATCCAACATAAGTGCCCCAAAGCTGTCCCCGTTACGGACTGTGTCACGAATTACTTCAAAACCGTCCAGTTCAAACCCAAAGGCCATCTCCGGAGGGAGGATTTCTGCCTCAGTCACCTCTTCAGGTAGTGTATCTGTCTTTTTTTCGTCTTTACAGGAAACAAAAATGAGCAATGCGAAAAGTAAAGTGCCCCAGAATCTATGCATTGTCAGCTGTTGATTTTTTCTGGGTTAAAGATATGGTCTACCCATTCTTTCCCCCAATTATTTAACTCTAGTTTTGAAAACAGTTCCGGAAAAAACACAACTTTCTGGAAACTTGGCGGCAGGTAGGCCTTCCAGTTTGTACCCCCTGTAGCTTCGATCGGTGCATCTTCGCGATTCAGATAGCGATGTGCCGATCCCAGGTGTACCAGGGGCCAGTTAATGTTTGCGTTGACATCCATTGTTTTTAACGCGGTGATCAAGGCTTTATTATTCCTGCTTTCTTCCGGTAATTTCAGGTATTTATGATAAATGGTATTCCCTTTGACCTGTTTGGCGATCCTGATAAATCTGGGGGTGTAGCGATATTCGAATTGCTTGAGGGTCAGGGTCTTCTCCCCGGTGACTGCATCCGTGGCCCCTTTTTTCCAATAAATATGTTCATACAACTCTTCAATGGGGGTATCCGGGGAAAACTGATCCCGTTCGTCCCAGGCCACAAGGTGTTCCAGTGGGGTGGCGTAAATCTCGATCATGCGGTATTGCGCAGACTGAAAGCCACTTGATGGTAACAATGCCATCCGGTACTTCAGGAATTGTTCTTTTTCCATCCCCCGGACCATGATGCCAAATGACGAGATCAGGGCTTTGTAATAACTGTTGATCCGTCTCAGTCGCTCAATGAAGAAATCCACCCGCTGAGAGGTGTCGTCCACGATTTGCTTCTGCTCGTGAAGGATGAGCTTAAAGTAAAGTTCCGTGATCTGGTGGTAGAGGATGAAGATCTCCTCGTCAGGAAAATGCGTCCTCGGCACCTGCAGGCTCAATAAGGTATCGAGGTGGATATAATCCCAATAGGTAAGGTAGCGTTGGTAAAGTAAACCGTCCAGATAAGAGCTGAGGTCCTGGCCCGAATCCTTGTATTTCTCTTCGAGTTTTGAGATTTGGGATTCGATGCGCTCTTTGTCTTTCATATTAGCGGCGGTCCATGATAATTTTAAACTGGTTCTTCAGCCCGTTGTAGCCATCCAAATCGGCTTTGATGGACCCAACAATCAGATCGGCCTTGATCCTGATGGGGATTTTGTTACGGTCGTTGGATACCCAGAGCGACAAACTTTCCTGCTCTTTGAATACCCTGCCCGACTGCACATAGGGGCGGAACTTAAGGCATTCCACCTTACCGTATTTGGTCCTCAGGACCTCTTTCCCCAGATATTTCAGTTTGAATGGAAAAATCCCGTCGTCATCATACAACATGTTCAATTCCAGGGATTTTCCAACTTCCAGGTCCTCAAATTCGTACTTGTTCCTCAGGTAATAAAAGCCCGAGATAAGGTCCTGGAGGTTATCCTCGATGGCAAAATTAAACTTTTTCTTGTTCTTTTTATCATTCAGAACTGCCAGATCCTCGGTATAGTCAAAATTGATCTCGATATCCTTGGTGTATCCTCCCTCGCTTATTTTGCGGATAAAGCGGTAGGGCTTTCCGTCTTTTTTGTCGAAATAACTTTCATAGGTATCATCTACCTTGAAAAATAAACTGGCGAAACCTGTTGTTTTTCCTTTCCCCACCACATGGTACACAGGGATGTCATCAATACTATCGTTGAGGATATGCAACGTAGCGTAGCTGGCATTCAGAAAACCGTAATGGATCCTGAATTTCAGCCATTCGCCCGTTTTAAAAGCCGACTCATTCTCGGTAAAAGCGCTGCCATTCTGGCCAAAAAGGCCGGCAGAAAGCAGGAACATCAGTATGTAAAGGGCATTTTTCATAGCATTGCCGGGCAAAAATATCAAATTAATACCCTATTTATAAAGGTTTTACAATAGCATAAACAAAATTTGTTCCAATCTATTGCATAAAAAAGCCCCGACAGAGCTGTCAGGGCTTTCCTAAATAACCAACCAAACTTTAAATTATGAAAAACCAATACTTAAAGTAATAAGGGAACCACCCCTTATATGCACGCAATTTAATACAAGCCTCCTATACTGTACAGGCTTTTAACGTACTTTAACGAGGCCCTTAACAATACTTTACCGTTCTGGGGTTGAATTTTAGAAATTCTTAAGAACAATCCCTGTTATAAGGTGCCCCGGGACGCCTGTTCGCGCTCAATGGACTCGAAAAGCGCTTTAAAATTCCCTTTTCCAAAAGATTTTGCACCTTTCCTCTGAATGATCTCGATGAACATGGTAGGCCGGTCCAAAATAGGCTTGGTAAAAATCTGAAGCAGATAGCCCTCGTCATCCCTGTCAACCAGGATTCCCAGATCGCGCAAGGGTACCAGGTCTTCGTCTATTTCTCCTACCCGGTCCAATACTTCTTCGTAATAGGTTGCAGGGACGGTGAGAAACTCAACACCGCGGTTCCGGAGTTCGGTAACGGTTTCAATGATGTTGTCCGTAGCCAATGCCATATGCTGTACTCCCGCGCCATTGTAAAATTCTATGTACTCCTCGATCTGTGATTTCTTCCTTCCTTCTGCCGGTTCATTGATAGGAAACTTGATCCGGCCGTTCCCATTGCTCATCACCTTGCTCATCAGGGCGGTGTATTCTGTTGAAATGTCCTTATCGTCAAAGGAAACCAGCTGGGCAAATCCCATCACCTTGGCATAGAATTCACACCATTTGTTCATTTCGTTCCACCCCACATTGCCCACCATGTGGTCAATGTATTTCAGGCCGGTATCCGAGACCTTGTAAAAAGGCTTCCACTCACGATAACCGGGTAGAAAGGGGCCCTTATATTTACTCCTCTCCACAAAAACATGCACCGTTT
>NZ_CEYNTP010000061.1:0-12629 GCF_982873095.1 Lentiprolixibacter sp.
GGAGGTTTTCCGGAGAAATATAAAGCAGGGGACCGAACTGGGTACCCTGGCTAAATCCTACATCGATAAGGGAGATTTGGTCCCCGATGAGGTCACCATCAACATGCTGAGGGATGAGGTGGAAAGCAATCCGGATGCGAGCGGGTTCATCTTTGACGGTTTCCCCCGCACCACGGCACAGGCTGAAGCCCTGGATAACCTGCTGGAATCCAAAGGCATGCAGATCGATGCCACCATTGCCCTTGAAGCGGAAGACGAAATATTGCTCCAACGCCTGCTTGAAAGAGGGAAGACCAGTGGCAGGAGTGATGATCAGGATGCGGACAAAATCCGAAACCGCTTTGTAGAATACAATGAGAAGACTGCTCCTCTAAAACAGTTCTACGCTTCACAGGAGAAATTTCACAGTGTTGATGGGGTAGGGGAAATAAAAGAGATTACCGAGCGTTTGGCCAAGGTTATCGATTCCCTGACTGCCTCATAATTTCATATAGACGAATAGAACATTAGACCCGAGATATGACCGAGGGCAATTTTGTGGATTATGTGAAGATTGATGTGGCTTCGGGAAACGGAGGACAGGGATCTGCACATCTTCGACGTGAAAAATTTGTACCCAAGGGAGGGCCTGATGGCGGTGACGGAGGTCGTGGGGGGCACGTGATTGTCCGCGGTAATAAGAACTTATGGACCCTTTTCAGCTTTAAATTCAAGCGGCATTTTAAAGCAGGTCATGGGGCCCACGGGAGTAAAAGCCGGAGTACTGGGGCTGCCGGTGAAGATGTATATATAGAAGTGCCACTGGGTACCCTGGTAAGAGATACGGAAACCAATAAAGTACTGTTTGAAATTACGGAGGAGGGCGAAGAAAAAATCGTAGCTGAAGGTGGGCAGGGCGGCCTGGGGAACTGGCATTTTAAATCTGCTACGAACCAAACGCCCCGATACGCCCAACCCGGCACAAAAGGTGAGGATAAAAGGATCACCCTTGAACTTAAGGTCCTGGCGGATGTGGGACTGGTGGGATTTCCGAATGCCGGAAAGTCTACCCTGCTCGCTGCAATGACAGCTGCCAAACCCAAAATAGCGGATTACGAATTCACCACCCTGAAGCCTAACCTTGGGATTGTAAAGTACCGGGATTTCCGAAGCTTCGTAATGGCAGATATCCCCGGGATAATTGAGGGAGCTGCCGAAGGCAGGGGACTGGGGCACTATTTTCTGAGGCATATTGAGCGCAATGCCGTACTTTTATTCCTTATCCCGGCAGATAGTCCGGACATCTCCAGGGAGTATGAGATCCTGTTAAATGAACTCAGGAAATACAACCCGGAGTTGCTGGATAAACAGCGATTGGTGGCCATTTCCAAGTCCGATTTGCTGGACGAGGAACTAATGGAGGAAATGGACCGGGAATTAAATCGCGATCTCAAGGACACCAGCTATATCTTTATCTCCTCGGTAACCACCCTGGGCCTACAGCAGCTAAAAGATCAACTTTGGTTGCTGTTGAACGAATAGGCCTTCACACACTTCAATAAGCGGGTCATTTTTATTAATTTTAGGAGACCACTGCTTATGAAAAAAGTTGTATTTCTTGCTGTAATCTTTCTTTTTACATCTTGCGCCAGCATCAGGGTGAATTATGACTATACCCCGGGCACTGATTTTTCGGGCTACACCACTTATGATTATTATCCTGATATGGATACCGGGCTCAGTGAATTGGACACGAAAAGATTGCTAAGGGCGGTAGACTCCGTATTGCAATCCAGGGGCCTGAAGCTTGGTGAACAACCTGACTTTTTTGTAAACATCCAGAGTGTAAGTTATCGCAGCAATCCCAATAGTACGGTAGGTGTTGGGATGGGGGGTACCGGCAGGAGGGTTGGAGGAGGCATTTCTGTTGGTTTTCCTATTGGTGGCGGTGGAATGGCCAGGGAAATTATCTTCGATTTTGTAGATGCCCAGCGGGATGCATTGTTCTGGCAGGCAGTTAGCACAAGTAATTTTAGTGAAAACGCTTCACCGAATACACGGGAACGTGTCCTGCGGGACATTACCATCAAGGTATTCTCAAAATATCCTCCTTTATAATAAGCCATGTGATCTCGGTCTGCTGAGCTTCCAGACCGCTTACTTAGGGTTTATTACCGCTTATCATATCTTTCTGGTTTAACTGTTTCTTACTTCCGTATTTCGTGTTGGGAATACATTGCAGCTAAGCTGTAATGTCTTTTTTTCTCAAAGACATTTAAAAGTAATACAATTGATAATCACAAAAATCTGTAATCATGCAACTACACATTCAAATTGCAAAAAAATTGCTGGGATTAGTGGTACTCCTTATGGGTATTCAGGTAATGGCTCAGGATATAACCGGAAGCTGGAAAGGCAACCTGATGGTGCAAGGTATGGAATTGCCTCTGGTTTTTAATATTGAGGAAGCTGAGGGCACCTATACTTCTACAATGGATAGTCCTTCCCAGGGAGCTACCGATATTCCCATGGATGACACTACCCTTAACGGGAGTGAACTAACCATCCTTTTCAAACAGGCAGGTATCAAGTACGTGGCCGTCTTGGACGGAGACCAGCTTACGGGAACATTTTATCAGGCCGGAATGGAGCTTCCCCTAACGATGGATCGTACAGTGAAAACCATCCCGGGAAACCCGGAACTGGTTACAACCGATGAGGAGCTGGACCAACTGGCGTCACTGGATACAGGGGATTTCAAATATTCTGTTGAGGATTACTTTGCCAGGCCCAAGGCCTCTACCTTCCGTTTTTCCCCTGACGGCACCTACATGTCTTACCGGGAAAAGGACGAGAACCTGAAAAGGCATGTCTATGTGCGAAACATTGCCACGGGGGAAGTAAAAAGAGCCATTGAAGAGAAAGAGGAACTCATTCGCGGGTATGCCTGGATCAACAATGAGCGTTTGGTGTATTTGATGGATCAGGGAGGAGATGAAAACTATCACGTATATGCGGTGAACCTCGATGGTAGTAACCAAAAAGACCTGACCCCCTTTGAAGGCGTTCAGGCACAGTTTTCTGACCTGCTGAAGGAAGACAAGGACCATATCATCGTTCAGATGAATAAAAACAACCCACAGACGTTTGAACCTTTCAAGATCAATGTAGTTAGCGGGGAGATTACACAGCTGTATACCAATGACGACCCATCAAGTCCTATCGTAGGATACAATTTTGACAAGGATGGGAATTTAAAGTCCTTTACCAGATTGAGAGACGGCGTGGAAACAGATCTCTACTATGCCAGGGAAGATGGAAAGTTTGAGTTGATCAAACAATTGAACTGGAAAGATGCCTTCGGGATCCTGCAGTTCAACTACGCCACCGATTATCCCCATGACGCCTATATGGTGTCTAACCTGGAGAGCGATAAGGCCGAGATCATCCTCTACGACCTGAAAGAGGGAAAAATTCTGGAGAAAGTGTACTCAAATGATCAGTACGACGTAGCCAATATGGCCACTTCACGGAAACGCAATTGGGAAGTGGATTATTTCGAGTACGAAGGTGAAAAACAGGTGATAGTGCCAGTAAGCTCCTTCTATAAAAAGCTTCACAATAACATCTCAGAAAAGTTTAAAGACAAGCAATACGGAATAGCGGATTACACGGATGATGAGAAGCAATACCTGATCTATATTACAAGCGACAAGCTCTATGGTACCTACTATTCCTACGACGTGGAAAGAGGGGAATTCAAAGAGTTGTACAACCTCATGCCACAGCTCAAAGAAGAAGATATGGCCGAAATGCGCCCCATTACCTTTACCAGCAGGGACGGCCTTACTATTCACGGTTATATTACACTGCCCAAAGCTGCACTTCAGGGTGAAAAAGTTCCTGTTATCGTCAATCCGCACGGTGGACCGCAGGGAATACGGGATTCCTGGGGCTTCAATCCGGAAACACAGTTATTCGCGAGCCGGGGCTATGCCACGCTACAGGTAAACTTCCGGATTTCCGGGGGCTATGGAAAGGAATTCCTCAGGTCAGGCTTCAAACAAATAGGAAGGAAGGCCATGGACGACGTGGAAGATGGTCTGAAATACGTAATTGAACAAGGTTGGGTGAATCCGCAAAAGGTAGCGATCTATGGCGGTAGCCATGGTGGTTACGCGGTATTGAGGGGCCTCACCAAAACACCAGACCTCTATTCTTGTGGTGTGGATTACGTTGGGGTATCTAACCTGTTCACCTTTATGAGGACCATCCCCCCCTATTGGAAACCCTATATGAAGATTATCAAAGAGATCTGGTACGATGAGGATATCCCTGAGGAAAAGGCCATCATGGAGGAAGTTTCCCCGGTATACCAGATCGATAAAATTGAAAAACCCCTCTTCGTGGTTCAGGGGGCAAATGACCCCAGGGTGAACATCGATGAATCTGACCAAATTGTTAGTGCACTCCGCAAAAAAGGATTTGATGTTCCCTATATGGTTAAGTACGATGAAGGACATGGGTTTGGTAAAGAAGAAAATTCCATCCACCTCTACAAGACGATGATGGGCTTCTATGCCAAACATTTGGGAGATAAGGCAATTAAAAAGCCAATACTAGATTAATTGAACGACTATTTTAAAGCAACAAAGGGGAGGTCAGCGGGCCTCCCTTTTTTTTGATATCTCAGGAAGGTTTACCGCCCAACTATTGGAATTTACCGCTCCTCATAAATCTGTTTCAAATCGTTAATGACCGGGGTACTTTAGCTGTAGATAACTAAAAACCCATAGCCATGCTCACCTTAGCAAAGATTGTAGCCACATTAATTTTAATTATTATCGCCTAAATTTTAATTATGAAAAACAGGGAGGTTGTAAGTCCGTTGTTGTCAAAAGCCATTCTACTGACCCTCTTAGTAACCGTGTGTATGTTTACAATAGGGTACTTTGTGGGGAAAGGGTTTTATCACTTCTTTGGGTGACCTTCATATGAACAAGTCACGTATCTTTGAACAAGAACCTGATCCGCATGCATCTTAGCGATAAAAAAAGGAACCGAATTTTTTGGTTGCTCCAGTTTCTGGGCTGGGGTGCTATTAATATGCTCGGTGTCCTTTTGTTGAAGGACCTGAGTACCCGATTCTTCGTCTATAACATCCTGGTCGGAATTTTTATCGGGATATTTACAACTTCAATTCTGAGATACTACCTGAAGCGCCATGTGTTTTTTGACAATTTTGGAATAAAGGAAATTGTCAGAATTTTTGTCTCAACCCTTATCACCGGTTTTGGATATGGCTTGTTAAGCCTGGCTTTTGGATTCTTGTATAAATCCATTGGAGATCTGGAAACTGACATGGACCTCCGGGTTTTTGAAATTTACAATAGTTTCTGGCTTTTAGTTATCAATTCTATACTGACCATTTTTGCCTGGGTAGTTTGTTACCTGGTTGTTAAATTGCTTCTCAAGCTAAATGCAGACCGGATAGAAAGGCTGGAACTCAATGCCACCCTCAAGCAGGCACAATTGAATACACTGAAAGGACAGATCAATCCCCACTTTATGTTCAACAGCCTGAACAATATTCGTGGCCTCATGCTGGAAGATGTCCAAAAATCAAGGGACATGCTCACGAAATTGTCGGATATGCTGCGCTATTCCCTGACTAAGAACAATGTGAATGCCATTGCGCTGGAGCATGAACTGGAAATGGTGGATAACTATATCGACCTTTCCAAGATACAGTTCGAAGACCGCTTGAGCTTTGAAAAGGAAATCGCCCCGGAAAGCCTGAAAATGGAGATTCCACCAATGATTGTACAACTACTGGTTGAAAATGCCGCGAAACACGGGATTGGCAAGCTGAAGAAAGGGGGCGTCATTAAATTGGCAACATGCGTTGAGGGTAATGAACTGGACATACAGGTTGTGAATTCGGGAGAACTCAACATACAGGAAGGTTCCACACAACTGGGGCTTAAGAACATAAGGCAGCGGCTTAAATTGCTTTATGGAGACCGTGCCAGGTTCTCCCTAAACCAGTCAAATGGGGAAGTTACGGCCCACATTAAAATCCCAATATCGTGAGTACAATAAGAGCTGTAATTGTAGAGGATTCCCGCCTGGCCAGGAACGAACTCAAGGAGTTGATCAAAAAACACCAACAGATCGAACTGGTGGGAGAGGCAGAAAATGTGGACCAGGGCTACGAACTGATCAGCAACACCCACCCAGACCTCCTGTTCCTCGATATCAATATGCCCGAAAAAGATGGATTTGAGTTACTGGAAATGCTGGATGAGGTCCCGATGACCATCTTCACTACCGCCTTTGACGAATTCGCCATTAAATCCTTTGAATACAACGCCCTGGATTACCTGTTGAAACCCATCAACCAAAAGCGGTTTGATATGGCTATTGAAAAGGTGGCAACCCGTCAGGAAGGGGCTGGGGACGAAACACTAGCCCGAGGTGCCCAGCTAAGGGAGAACAGCCAGATCTTCATTAAAGATGGAGAAAAGTGCTGGTTGGTAAAGATCGGGGACATTGCTTTGTTCGAAGTGGTAGGCAACTACACTCGCGTCTATTTTCAGGAACAAAAGCCACTGCTGTATAAATCACTGAACCAGATAGAGGAAAAGCTGCCCCCGCAGCATTTTTTTCGCGCCAATCGGCAACAGATCATCAACATCAACTTCATACAGGAAGTCATGCCCTGGTTTAATGGGAAGCTAAAGCTGCAAATGAATAATGGTCAGGAGGTTGAAATCTCCAGGCGCCAATCCTATATCTTTAAAGACAAACTGAGCTTCTAGACAGATTTCAGCAAACCACCATCCAGCGGGATACTGCAACCTGTCAGGTAAGCGGCCTGATCAGAGGCAAGAAAAGCCACCAGTGCGCCAAACTCCTCTGGTTTTCCTATTCGCTTCATGGGTACCTGAGCTTCCATGTTTGCCCGGACCTCTTCCGGGGGAATCCCGAGTTGTTCTGCTTTTTTGGCATTGAGTTCTGCAATCCTTTCGGTATCAAAATATCCGGTTAGGATATTATTTACCGTTACCTGATAGGCGGCCACTTCCCGGGAGAGTGTTTTGGCCCAGGTGACGATCGAAGCCCTGATAGTGTTGGAAAGCACAAGATAGGAAAGGGGTTCCCTAACAGACACAGAGGCCACATTGATGATGCGTCCCCATTGCTTTGAAAGCATGTGTTCCAGGGCCAGATGGGTAGTATGGACGACACATTTAAAAAGGGTGTCAAAGGCTTCCTGATAATCGTCTACGGTCAGTTCCATACTCCCAGCGGCTTTGGGTCCCTGGGTGTTATTGACCAGGATGTCAACGCTGTGATCTGCAAAATAAGTTTCAATCCTTTCTCTATAGTCCTTGAATCGGGTAAAGTCAACAACCAGGTAACCGTGTTGCTGACCACTTGTTGTTGCCAATGCAGCAACCTCCCGTTTGAGACGGGTCTCATTACTGGCCATGAGTGTTACTGATGCCCCGCTTTCTGCCAGCTGCCTGGCAACGGCTCTCCCAATACCCCGGCTACTGCCGCCCACCAGGGCATTCTTTCCATCTAACGAAATATGCATATCCTATTTGTATTCTTCACGTACCGGACTAAATACATCCATGAGTTTACAGGGGCTAAGGGCCTTTCCCTGGTGCGGGGTGTTTGGGGGAATGACTACAATTTCACCAGGTCCATACTCCTTGCTAACGTCACCAACTCTAAACTGAAAACGCCCCTCGAGCACCTGCATTACCTGTTCATTGCTGTGGGCATGTTCGGGAACTTCCGCACCTTCTTCCACCTCCCAGAAGGCAAGGCTCATATTTTGGGTGTGAATTAATTTTCCGTGGTACCCCGGGATGATTTCACGGGGATTGATGTCTGCCAGTGTATAGTCCATGTTGTGTGCGATTTCTACTTCCAGGGGGATAGTAAGAGAGTTTCTTTTCCCCAGGTTTATGCTGCGAAGATAAAAAGATTCATCCCGCTTAGAAAGGTTTGTAAGCCCCTTTTGTCTTCCTATCTTTGCCCGGTAATACAGGGATATGCGTGTACATTTTATCGCCATAGGGGGCAGCGCCATGCACAACCTGGCACTTGCCCTTCACGACAAAGGTTATGAGGTAACAGGGAGTGACGATGTGATTTACGAGCCCTCGCGCAGCAGGCTCGGGGCTGCAGGTTTACTACCAGATGAAATGGGCTGGTTTCCGGAACGTATTACCTCTGATTTGGACGCGGTCATCCTCGGGATGCATGCCAAACCAGATAATCCGGAACTCGGTAAAGCAAAGGCACTGAACCTGAAGCTCTACAGTTACCCGGAATTTCTTTTTGAACAATCCAAACACAAAACCCGGGTAGTCATCGGCGGGAGCCATGGCAAAACCACTATTACGGCCATGGTATTGCATGTTATGCACTATTTTGACCGGCCCGTAGATTACATGGTAGGGGCACAACTGGAGGGTTTTGACCGAATGGTACGGCTTACTGAGGAAAGTGATTTTATTGTTTTGGAAGGAGACGAGTACCTTTCCTCCCCAATAGATCACCGCCCTAAATTTCACCTGTACCAGCCTAATATTGCTTTGATCAGTGGGATTGCATGGGATCACATCAATGTCTTTCCCACCTTTGAAAATTACCGGGAACAGTTCAGGATCTTTATCGAGAGTATTGTAAATGGGGGAAGTCTTACCTACAATCAAGAGGATGATGAAGTGAAACAATTGGTGGAGGCCACTGAGAGCCCGATCAGGAAGTTTCCCTACAGTACACCTGCCTACACTGTTGAGGAAGGGAGAACCTACCTGGAAACCCCGGACGGACCCATGCCTATTGAAATATTCGGAAGACACAACCTGAGCAATCTAGCCGGCGCCAAATGGATTTGTCAGCAAATGGGGGTGGATGAGGAAGATTTTTATGAAGCCATTTCTTCCTTTAAAGGGGCTGCCAAGCGATTGGAGGTCCTGGCCGAAGGGCGAAACGGTGTTGCTTTCAAAGACTTTGCACATGCTCCAAGTAAGGTGAAGGCGACCACCCATGCGGTAAGGGAACAATACCCGGGACACCAACTCATCGCCTGTCTGGAACTACACACCTACAGCAGCCTTAATACCAAATTTCTACAGGAGTACCGCGGTGCACTTAATCTGGCAGATATTGCCGTGGTATTTTATTCGCCAGATGCCCTGGCCATTAAAAGGTTGGAACCAATTAGTCCGAAGGAAATTGCCCAGGCCTTTGACCGGGAAGATCTTCAGGTATTTACTGACAGGGAAAAATTACAGGCCTTTCTGCTTTCTCAGCAACTGGGAGATGGTTTGCTACTACTGATGAGTTCGGGAAATTACGGCGGCCTCGACCTGGATAAAATTAAGGCCGAATATCTCTAATACAGGAGTTCGAAAAGGTAGCCTATACCCCGAATTGCCTTAGGTGGTGATCCAGGTGTTTGTACTCCAGTTTACCCCATTGCTCAGGGGTAAACTCACCAAAAATGGGGTGGGGGTTCCATTCCGTTCGGTCTTTTAGCGCGTGAAGTTCTCCCACCATTTTCTTTAATTTACTCAGCTCTTTTGAAAAATCTTTTTCTTCCCTGGCCTTGGCCACAGGTACCGTTGGCAGGTTCTTCCTCCAGGGTTTATCACTGTACAAAGATTTTTTAAACAACAAGCGGATTAACGGATTATATTTTTTAGAACTGAGCTTGTTGTCAATGGCGAGGCGCACTGGGAACTGGCAGTGCCAGAGCATCTGTGCAACCGTCATTTTGCCCCATTGGCGTTCAGCATCAGGGGTGAGCTGGTCCAAACGATCAAGGACTTCCTGATAGGTTTTTTCATCGAAAATTGATTTCATAAGCCAAGGTTGATGGACAGGGAAGGTACAAAAAAAGCATACTTAAATCCCTGAAAATGATATGGGGAAACGTGTTGCTTCATTACCTATTAGTGAATGGGCATTGGATGACAAGCCCAGGGAAAAGCTCATGCAGAAAGGGAGTGCACTGCTCTCTAACGCCGAGCTGCTTGCTATCCTCATCGGATCGGGGAGTCGTAAGCAATCCGCACTGGCCCTGGCCAAGATCATCCTGGATAGCACAGGGCAACGATTTACTATACTGGGGAAGTCTGGTTTAGAACAATTACTTCAATTTGAAGGAATAGGAAGGGCAAAAGCAGCTACCATAATGGCTGCTATGGAAATTGCCAGAAGGTGTAAGGGGGAAGACCTGCAGGCACAAACCAAAATCAAGGACAGTGAAACGGCCTATCGCGTACTCGCCCCTAAACTGTCTGATCTTCCCCATGAGGAATTCTGGATCTTGTATTTGAACAATGCCAATGGGGTAATACAGATCTCACAACTCAGCAAAGGGGGACTTACAGGAACGTTGGTGGATATTCGTCTGGTTTTACGCAAGGCTTTGGAATTAGGGGCCGTAGCCCTTATTTTGGGGCACAATCACCCCTCTGGAAATTTGCAGCCCAGTAATGCAGACAAGGAACTTACCAGGAAACTGCAGGAAGCGGTTAAAGTCTTCGACATACGAATTTTGGATCATCTGATCATTACTCAAAACCACTACTTTAGTTTTGCCGATCAAAACGTATTACTTTAGCAGGAAATTATCAGACTGTTATGGGCAGCTGACAGGTATATGTTATTGATCTACACACATAAGATAACTCCACGGTTCCGGTATACCATGAAACATATTTTCACAAGGATACTTGGGATCGATGTGGTTTACACCTCTAAAGTGGAAGACTTTATCAAACACAGTGGACCAAAAATTACCTATACCAGGCAACCCCTGCAAAACGAATTTTTTGTCAGGAGCAATGAGCTGCTATTTCAGAAGGGGATAAATGATATCTCTGTTCTGGTCGATTCCTGGGAAGGTACCCCCTGTTTTTTCAGGACGGGGGAACGCAGCAACCTTCCTTTTGATGTGTTCGCCGCCAGCTTTTTCCTTATTAGCCGTTATGAAGAATATCTCCCTCATGTGAAGGATCAGCACGGCAGGTTCCCTCCTGAGGAAAGCCTGGCCCACCGGCATAATTTCCTGAAAATACCCCTGGTAGATATATGGGCTCACAAGCTGCTGGAAAAGCTAAAGGAAAAGTTCCCGGACATGGAAACAGGGAAAAGGGTCTACCGTTATACATCACTTATAGATGTGACCACCTCACATGAGTTTGCCCACAGGGGTTTTATGCGAAGTCTCGCTGGGATCCTGTTGGATCTGAGCAGGTTCAGGCTGGGAAGGATTGCACAACGCCTGGCTGTGTTATTGCGTATTAAAAAAGACCCGTATAACAATTTCAGTAACCTGATCGATTTGCATAAAGAAACCGGGGTAAACAGCATATTCTTCTTCCAGTTTGCGGAATACTCCACCTATGACAAGAACGTTTCCACCGAGAATAACAGGTTCAAATACCTCATTAAATGGGTTGCAGATTATAGCCAGGTATCCCTCGCAGCCTCGTACAGTTCTTTCCGGGACAATGAGCTGTTGAAAAATGAGAAGGCCAGACTCTCCAATGTGATCAACCGGCCCGTAAATTTTTCCCGCATGCGGTACAACCGTGTTGATGTTCCACAGACGTACCAGGATTTGGTAGAGGCAGAGTTCACTGATGATTTCACCATGGGGTATACCCATGAAATCGGTTTCAGGGCGGGTACCTGTACCCCTTTTTATTTATATGATATAACTATGGAAGAGCAGCAGCCTATACGGGTACACCCCTTTGCGTTGCATGATTATTCGCTTACTCAGTTTAAGTCTTCAGAGGTGATGTTGCGGGAGGTAGCTGCTATTTACGAGGAAGTGAAAAAGGTTAATGGAGAGTTTATAACTGTTTTTTCCAATGAATTGCTAGGGGGCCGCCATCGGGTAAATTGGCTGGACCTCTATTCCGATCTTATCAAAAAATATCATGTATAGGGACCTGGTAACCGACATATTCTTTGATCTGGATCATACCCTATGGGATTTTGAGAAAAATTCGGCCCTCACCTTTGCCAAGATTTTTGCAGACCACGGTGTTGAAGCTGACCTGGATAAGTTCCTGCAAATTTATGCCCCTATAAATCTGGCCTACTGGAAACTTTACCGGGAAGAAAAGATCAGCAAACCAGAGCTTCGTTACCAGCGCCTGCGCAACACCTTTGATCAATTGGCCCTCAAGGTATCAGATGAAATGATAAACAAGCTCTCGGTAGATTACATCAATTACCTGTGCACTTTCAATCACCTGGTGAGCAATGCCCTCCCTATTCTGGATTACCTGAGGCCCAATTACCGTTTGCATATCATCACGAACGGTTTTCAGGAAGTACAATCCAAAAAACTGGAGAATGCCTCAATTTCAGAATACTTTGAGCACGTAATCGATTCGGAAACGGCCGGGGTTAAGAAACCCAACCCTCATATCTTCCAGTATTCCCTGCAACGTGCAGAAGTTGCGCCCGGAAAAGCCCTCATGATCGGGGATAGTTTGGAAGCCGACGTCCTGGGCGCAAAGGCTGTTGGACTGCATACCCTTCATTTTAACGCGCATAATGATCCCTGGCATCCACATGCGGAGATCATCCACGACCTGATT
>NZ_CEYNTP010000062.1:0-12558 GCF_982873095.1 Lentiprolixibacter sp.
AACCCTTTACCCCAAGTTACAGTAGCCAACCAGGAAGTTTGTGCTTTTGGAACGGGTGACAATTCTGATGGGAATGCCACGTTTACGGCAACTATAGACAATCCTGAAATCGGCGCTATTTATAGCTACCAGTGGTATGATATTTCAGACCCTTCCAATCCTTTACCTGTGGGAACCAATTCACCTTCATATACAGTCACTGCAGCTACTACTGAGGCCAATAATGGAAACGTATACAAGGTGGTGGTCAATAATACCAATACGGGCTGTAGCTCCGAATCATCTGCTGTACTTACAGTGAATAACTGCGACATTGTTTGCGTATACAATTGTGATGGGAAGACCAACGGTAAACTTAGCCCGGCACTATTGGAACTGGGTAATACCTATCCCACACTACCTGCCGACTATGAGCTTATCTACAGAATTAACCTGAACGGCACACCAACGGACTTTACCGATGATACAGTGATCGTAGAAATCACGGTAAACATAGGGGAGTACGATCAATTTTTACTTGATCTGGCGAGCAGGGGGATAGACGAAACGGATTTTGAATCCGATTATAGGATTTCAGCTGGGCTCCGGAAAGTCACGGTACCCGTATTAATTCTTCCACAAGCACCCGGAGAAATATCCGATCTGCTGTTTCTTGATGATGAAGCTGATCTTTATGCATGGAACCGGGTAGATGAGCCCGCGGTAACAACAAACAATTCCGTTTTCACCCAGGGAGATCTGGCCCAGGGTTCGCTGTTCGCCAGGATTGGGTGGGAAATTCCAACGGCATTCGACACAGAGGGCAACCCAACGGCGAAGAAAAAATTAGATGGTTCCGGTTACGATATTGCCGTGATCTCGGATAGTTATGGCAACATAGGTAACTCAGGTGATGAGATTCAGAAGCCTGTAAATGTGGTGCTGGATTTGTCCGGTGGTGGAAGCGACGAAGGAAGGGCCATGCTCGAGATCATACATGACGTGGCACCTGGAGCTGACCTGCACTTCAGGACCGGCTTTATCTCGGAATACGACTTTGCCGAAGGCATCAGAGAGTTAGCGGATTTAACAGACAGTAATGGAGATAGGATCATAGACATAATTTTAGATGACCTCTCCTACCTAAAGGAACCCTATTACAAGGATGGTGTAGTGTCTCAGGCGATTGATTACGCAGTATCCAAAGGGATATATTACTTCAGTGCGGCCGGGAATTTCGGAGACAAATCCTTTGAAGGCACCTTTGCTCCTGTTGCCACGCCTGATCCTCTGATATATCGCCACCAGTTTGATACGAATGACGGTCTCAAACAAATGGACGTAGACGAAGGATTATATGTACTCGGCCTGCAGTGGGATGACAATTATTATTCATTGGGTGAAACCGATGGTGCCCAGGTGGACCTCGACATTTATCTGACGGATGCCGCTGGGAACAAACTCTTCGGTTACAACTGGAACAATATAGGCGCGGACCCAAATGAATTATTATACTTCAGGGTGCTCAATCCCACGACCACCTATCTGATGATCGAACAGGAACTTGCTCCGGGGCAGACCACTCCTGCGTCAGGTGTGGATTTTAAATTTATATTCTTCCGTTCTGGTGACGATGGGGTCTTGGAAAGTTCGTCTGATCCAAATGATTTTGTAGAGGGTGGCTTAGGGTTTGCCACCGTTGTGGGTCATAACAATGCACCTGGAAATATAGCCATAGGTGCTGTAGGCTGGGATGCGAGTCCAAATTATGGCCTGGATACCTTTGCAGCCAAAGGGTCCTCTTCCCTGGGTGGATTTTCAGACGTAAAACAAGTTGTCACAGATCCCTCCGGTGGGGTCACTTCCACTACCTTGGTCGCAAGGGATCAGCCTACATTAATGGGGCCTACAGGGGTGGTAACCTCCTTCTTTGGGATCCCATACACCCAGCCGACATCTGGGGATACTTTTCCATTCAGCTTCTTTGGTACTTCTGCTGCTGTACCTCATGTAGCTGCCGCTGCAGCCCTGCTGATGGAAGGAGTTGAGGGCTTTTTGAAGGATGCTTCGGGAAGTTATACGGTTTCAGATCCGGAAAATTACACTCCGGATAAGCTGTTGATCGAGAATGCTATTGAAATGTTGGGTAACCCGGGATATGATGAGAAAAATGGTTTTGGGTTTGTCTCTGTTGACGGTGCCCTGCAATCCTTTGCAAACCCTATTCCATCCTTCGCCCAAAATCCTTTTTACGACGACCTGCAGGGAACCACTTTGTATTCGGGTGATGGTACCACACCTTCCCTGGTGTTCATTCAGGGGGCTTATTTTACCGATCAGTCAGTAGTCCTCTTCCGGGAAACTGAGCTTATTTCAAATCCAGACCTGGTAGATGCCAATGGCGACCCGAAAACCAGCGGAGACCTGGGTGCTGATGACGAGAACACCTTCTATGTACTCGATGGGAATACTATCATGGTTTATTTGGGGACCTATTTCGGGAATCCCCTTATATCTGTATATACCCCCCCTGGCAGTAATACCAACGGGACAGATGGAGGCACTGATTCAGAAGAGCTGCGAAATATAGACAAGGAGCCCATTGTGATCAGGCCTGATGATGATAGCCGGCTTTATGGTCAGAATAATCCGGATTTCACTTTTACCGTCTACAGTAAGGACCCCCAGGCAATTAATCAGGTAGGGGCTCCGTTGCCTGATGCAGAACAAGATCTGTTCAAAAATCTCGCTCTCATACAGTTCAGCTTCTCTTCTTCTGCAGATGCCAGTTCCCCGGCTAATCAATCGGAAACCATTTCTATAGCCATCAAATTGGATGATAATACAGGAGCTCCCCTGGTTGATGCGGCCATCCTAGAGCTCTACGATGTACAGCAGACGGATTCGAATGGTGATCCGGTATTTGACAGTGATGGCTTTCCTCTGATAAATGAAGATCTATATCGGGATGGTAATTTGGTTATTAACACCATGCCCGTGGTCATTGAGCCTTACCTGGAGGATACAGACGGTTCAGTAATCACCACCTGGGAATACGGGACACCCATACCTCCCATTGCTTATAAGTACACCTACGGTGAACCTGACGGGCAGGTTCCTCCCAATCTGGATGAAACTGCTTTGACCAACGCCCTGGATGCTAATCAGCTTAACGGCATCAGTTTTGTGAACGGATTTAGTTTTGTAAACGGATTTAGTTTGGTCAACGGTTTCAGTTTTGTGAATGGTGAACCTACCCTCAATGGATTTTCCATGGTGAACCGGGCCTTCTTTGCTTCGGAAACGACAGAAGCCAACGCGGACACCGCCGCTGCGAACGGATTTTCTTTTGTAAACGGTGACGGAACGGAGAAATTGATCCCCATTAATGTGAGCTTAATAGATCAGGTGCAGGAGGATGAGACTACAATTACTTCAGATATTGTGTTTCCATTCCAATATGAGCCTCTGGCCAATCCAAATGGTTTCAGTTTGGTAAACGGCTTCAGTATGGTGAATGGTTTTAATTTTGTCAATGGCTTCAGCTTTGTCAATGGCTTCAGCTTTGTGAACGGCTTTAACCTGGTAAATGGCTTCAATTTGGTCAATGGCTTTAGCTTTGTCAACGGCTTCAGCATGGTGAATTCGTCAAATTATGGGGCGAATACCCCGGATACGGCCCTTGATAATGCGCTCATCCTGTTAACCAATTTGGATGCAGATAACAGTCAGGTGGATGTGCCTATTACCCTGAAGGCAGTGAATGTGCTTACCGGCCTCGAACCGGGTACACAATGTATTGTACCTGGTGTGATTGCTAACGACAATTTCAGGATCTACACAAAGCCGTTTTGTTTTGAAGTGACGTTTGACAATCCGGTGGTAAGCTGCAATGACCGTATCAAGGCAGTGGACCTTTGTAAACAACCCGTTTCAGACTATCCGAATCCGGCCATTACCACAAAGTTGACGTTTACCTATGAAAATCGTCTGGAAGTACCCATTTATGTCGAGTTTACAGGGGGTACCACCTCTGAAAACTTTTTTAAGGGAAATGCTTATTTTGAAGGGTCAGCACCCTCTTTCTTCCTGCCCGGTATCCATTCGTTTGAAGTGTATACGGATGGCGGTAACCTGCAGTGGCAAATCAAAAGCCCGGGCTGCAAAAGTGCGTTCAAATCGGCCAACGGTTCCAATGCAGACCCCTGTTCCAACAATCTTGTGGTAGATGAACAAACCTTCAGTAGGGAAGCGACAGAAGATGTAAGCACCTCTGTGTATTATCCCAATCCCGCAGTTGACTATGTAACACTGGACATCGGGGCAGCACCTGCGTCTTTCTCCTTGCATATATATGATGAGGTTGGAAAACTGATAATGGCTAAAGCATACCCCTTAAACACCTATTATGAAGTACCTGTGGATATCTCAGCATTAAAACCCGGGATGCTTTATTTCGTCCTGAAAATAAATGGCAGGGAAACTGAAGTGTTCAGGATCATTAAAAAATAACTATGACTAACTCAAAATAAACAGCTTACCCCCTGGTTTAATCTGTTTCCTCTTTTTTCTGAGAGAACAAACGTCCCAGGCGGAACTTTTCGTCATCAAATTTTTTAAAGAAGATCAGGCTTTTCCTGGACAAACCGTCCTCCATAAGATAGCTGAGCGGCGCTGTGCGGTCAAACCCCCTGAGGACTTCCTTGGTGATTGCCATTATGGGCAGGGCCAGGATCATTCCCGGAATACCCCAAACGATGGCTCCAATGAACAAGCCGAGAATAATAAACAGCGGGTTGATCTTGATACTGGGCCCCATGACATTCGGCGAGATCAGGTTGCCTTCTATTTGTTGTATCAGGATATAGAGGGCCACTACGGCAAAGGGTTGCCACAGGGTGTCTGACAGGATGAGCATATAGGAGAAGGGGAGGACCACCCCAATCGTGGTACCCACATAGGGGATGATCTCCAGAAAACCAGCGAGAAAGCCCCAGAAATAGGCGTAGGGTACACCAATTATCCACAAACCGGTCCCGATAAGAATTCCAAGGATCAGGATGACGATGCCCTGACCCATGAGGTACCGTTTTGTCAGGAATTGTATTTTTAAGAATAACGTTTCCAGGGACTTCCTGTGTTCTGGAGCTACCTGTGTGAGGAAAAAGTTCTTGAAGGCTACCCGGTATAATAACATGAAATAGGTGAGCAGTATGATCAGGACGATATGCGCCATAACCGTAGTGGTTGACGCCAGACTATCCTGAATAAAATCTATGGGAACATCCACCATGGAGTTCACATTTTCATCTACCCATTGCCTGGTCGCCTCGGCATCTAACTGGAATTTCTGGTCGATCCAATCCATGATCAGGGTCATCTTTTCCCGTAGTTTTTCCTTGGAAGAAGGCAGGCTGCTGAAGAGTATGCGCGACTGGTTAAAGAAGAAGCCCAGAACCAGAAGAAACGGAATTACCGCTGTGATGTAAGAAACCAGTATAGCCAGGATCTTATTCCGTATGAAACGTTCAATAAAATTGACAATCGGGTTAAGAAAAAGGGCGAGTAAAACGCTGAACAGTACCGGTATCAGGATCACCTTGGCTGCTATGAGGATCCATACCGCCAAAGTGGTGATCCCGAGTAAATAAAAAATATTTCTCAGACTAATTCCGGCATTTTTCATTGGTATTCAGGGCATAGACCTACACGAACTGTGTCATGAATTCGTAAAACTCCTTTTTGAGTTCATTATACATTTCCCGTTCGGTCTGGATTTGTTCTCTGAAATCTTTGTGATAATCATACAACACCCGATCCATAGAATTTTCCCCAACTTCGTAATGTTTGGACATATTCAGTTCGTGGGCATGTATGCGTTGTTTGAAGCCTTCGATTTTGGTGTGGTGGATGCGAAACCGGTTTTCAAAATGGTCGAGCTTGCTGAGGAATCCCTTCTCATCACTTCGGTTAATGATATCAGCTAGTCGGTTTTTGAATATTTTGATCTCGTCTTCCCAAAAATCAAGTTCTCTTTGCCACTGTTGGTGTTCAAAGTGGATATCCTCGTTAAAAATGGGCTTTGTTTCCATATTCGTCATTTTTTGCAATTCGTTAGACATACCCCAAATCTAGGTGGAAAGGGTGGGGAATAAAATGACATTGGTCAGCATTTGCTGCATGATACAGGTCATTTACCCTGAGTAGGCTAATCGATACCTTTGAGTGTACTCAGCTATCCCAAAGAATAATGAAAACGGCAAAACCCATAGGCGTCGGGATTCGTCACTTTTTTGTTGAAATTGGTGAACTTTCCCTCTTTGCAGGCCGCTTTTTCAGGGAAGCACTAAAACCCCCATTTGAATTCAAGGAACTGTTGCGCCAGTGTTACCATATGGGGAACAGGTCCCTTTCCCTGGTACTGGTTACGGCATTTATCATTGGTTTGGTCCTTACGCTTCAATCCAGGCCTACCCTGATAGAATTTGGCGCGGTTTCATGGATGCCCAATATGGTTGGGATATCCATTGTACGGGAACTGGGGCCGGTAATCACTGCACTGGTTTGCGCCGGGCGGATTGCTTCTGGGATCGGCGCGGAATTGGGTTCCATGCGGGTCACTGAACAAATTGATGCCATGGAAGTGTCTGGCACCAACCCCTTCAAATACCTCGTAGTTACAAGGATTCTTGCCACAACCCTGATGCTCCCACTCCTGGTGATCCTGGGTGATGCTGTGGCCCTTTACGGTTCTGCGCTGGTGGAGTTTTTTAAAGGAAACGTCTCGTTCCAGTTGTATTTCAACCGGGTTTTTGATGCCCTGGATTACGGGGATCTGATACCCGCTACTATCAAATCCTTCTTTTTCGGGTTTGCTATAGGTCTTGTGGGGTGTTTTAAAGGCTATTACAGCAAGAAGGGAACCGCTGGTGTTGGTCTGGCTGCGAATACAGCAGTTGTTTTTACTTCCATGCTGTTATTCGTTATTGACTTTATTGCAGTGTTCATTTCGGATATTTTTTACGAATTATGACAGAAACTGTCCTACATAAGAAATCAAGTCCTCAGGAGGAACACCGAAAGGTGATGATCCATATCGATGATCTTTACAAGAGCTTTGGTGACAATCATGTCTTGAATGGATTCCATATGAAACTTTACGAGGGTGAGAACCTGGTGGTGATGGGCAAATCAGGTTCGGGGAAATCAGTGATGATCAAATGCCTGGTGGGTCTTATGCGGCCAGACAAAGGTTATGTTTCTGTAATGGGGGAGGAGATCACTGCTATGGACCGGGAATCCCTGGACCGCCTACGATCGGATATCGGCTTTCTCTTTCAGGGGAGTGCCCTGTATGATTCGATGACCGTAAGGGAAAACCTGGAATTCCCTATGCGCAGGCATAAGGAAAAACTGGGGTATATAGAAGATACTTTGCCTTTGGTGCTTGAAGCACTCGAAAGCGTTGGTCTGGCTCATACTATGGACCTGATGCCCGAAGAATTATCCGGGGGGATGAAAAGGCGGGTAGCCCTGGCCCGGACCCTAATCTTGCAACCTAAAATAATCTTATACGACGAACCCACGAGCGGACTGGATCCGATCACAGCAAAGGAAATCATTGAGTTGATGCGGAGGATACAGGAGCAATACGGGACATCCTCCCTGATCATAACGCACGATGTGGATTGCGCCCGTGTGATCTCTGAACGGATGATCCTCCTGGTGGATGGAATTAATTATGCGGAAGGGACCTATGCTGAGCTGGTACGTTCAAAAGATCCCAAAGTAGAAGCTTTTTTTAAGAAATAGGAAGATGGAAAAATCTACAGTACAGAAGTTTAGATTGGGCATTTTTGTGGTCCTGGGAACTGTCTTGTTAGTGGTGGCCTCCTACCTTATTGGGAACCGGCAGAACATGTTTGGGAAGACCTTCACCGTTGAGGCGGTATTTAAAAACGTCAACGGGCTCCAAAAAGGAAATAATGTGCGCTATGCGGGAATCAATGTAGGAACAGTCAAAGATATCGATATGCAGAACGACACGCTGATCCGGGTGGAGATGCTGATCCAGGAAAAAATGCAAATGCATATTAAAACAGATGCGATAGCTACAATAGGTTCGGACGGTCTGGTGGGGAGTATGATCGTGAATATTATCCCTGGAAATGGGGACGCTCCCCTGGTCCAATCCGGGGACAGGATCATTTCCTACAGTCGGATTGGGGCAGAGGATATGCTGAGTACCCTCAACGTAACCAATGAAAATGCAGCTCTGTTGACAGCCGACCTGCTTAAGGTGACAACAGCCCTCAGAGAAGGGGAGGGTACCCTGGGCAGGCTGCTGAACGATACGGTAATGGCTAAGAACCTGGAACGAACTGTATTCAATATCAGGAGGGCAAGCAACGAGGCTGATATTATGTTCAGGGAACTGAACAAATTGGCCAAAGGGATAGAAAACAGGAAAAGCGTAGCCAATATATTGCTCATGGATACCCTGAGCGGGCAGCGTATTCAGCAAATCATGCACAATCTGGAAACTTCAAGTGAGAATATGGCGGTGGTTACCCATGAACTGGATAGTCTGGTTAAGAAAGTTCGCGAAGGTGAAGGAATGGTCAATTACCTCACCCAGGATACGCTTCTGGTGAACCGCTTAACTGCTACCATGAAAAATATCGAAGAGGGAACCGCTAAATTCAATGAAAACATGGAAGCCCTGAAACACAACTTCCTCACCAGAGGGTATTTCAGAAAGATGGAAAAAGAAGCCCGTAAGGCAGCTGAAAAGCAGAAGTAACGGAAGTTGATCTAAAAAGGTTGCCTGATGATCGTCTTCCATTTTTCAGGGGCAGCCCGGCGGATGTCAGAAAGGTAAATTTCATGATGCTTTCCCTTAAGGGTGCCCCCTAATCCATGAATATAATCGTGTACCTTCCTGATGGTTGGGCCTTCTTCCGAAAAGGGGCCAACATGCAGTATTTGTGCCGCCCTTCCTTCCTCGTAAGGTTCAAACCTAATGCGTTCCAAACCCGGCAGGACTTTTTTCTTACAGACGGTTTCAGACACCTCGGCTACCAGAGTTTCGGGGATGAATTCGGGTTGCATGATCATGGCCGTCCAGTACCACTGCTCTTTTGCGCTCCGTTCAAAGGCTTCCATTTGGTCTGCCCACCACAATCCTTCGAGTGGCATTACTCCGTAATCAATGGCCAGTGGCCCTTTTTTTACAGTAAACTTCAAGGCATAGGATAAGGAAAACAGGGCTTCCACGGCTTCTTTATAGGCAACGGAGGTGTTGGGATCCCCCTGGCCGTCTATCTTTAAAAAATTAAACACAGGCACTTCCACGGTTACCACCTCAGAGGCACGAGGTTGATAGAGGGGTTTCAGTTCTTTCTTGACATCTCTTTTTATCATCATCTCAGCATTTATGTGCTGCTACTTCATAGCCAACTACTTCAGGATTCTTTTTTGGTTTTGCCTTTGTTCTTGAGGTACCTGGGATCGCGTTTGGCCCAATAATATCCTTTTACTCCTTCCACCCACTCATCGTACATAAAAATTAGGGTAATCTCCTCCAGGGTTTCAATAACACCCAATATGATCATGGTATAGAAGAGCCAGTAGACCGGGCCAAAAAACAGGATCCAAAGCACAAATGCAGACTGCACTATAGCAGAAATTTTTGCCAGATAGGTGTGGAAAGCAGTGGCTTTACCATACTTCCTCAGGGCAATTAGCATTTGAATGATATAAGGTACAAAGGCAACTCCGATCAGCACGAAATTTTCGCGCATAAAATCATATTCAAATATGAGCAAGCCGAACAAGGCAATGATGAGGGTGAGCTGGTCCCCATAAGAGTCCAGTTGGGAGCCCCTTGCACTTGATATGCCCAGCTTCCTTGCCAGGTAGCCATCTATGGCATCAGTAGCATAACTGATCATCATAAACCAGGAAAACAACTCCCGTTCTCCCAGCCAGATAAAGACAATAAGAATGGGGACGGCAAAGATTCTGTAGAATGAAAACCAATCTGCAATATTGAAATCCCGGAACAACCTCATACTAAGCAGGATCAGATTTTGATGATATCCGTTGGCGTTTCTACCAAAATAGTGATATCCCCGCGAATGGCAATGGGTTGTTTCATGATGTCTGGATGGTGCTGTATCATTTTGATCCAGTCCTCCGTAGATAACTCATGTGGTGCAAACTTAGCGGTGTAGGCCGGATGGTCCTGATTCACTAGTTCTGCCACTTTTATGCCCAGGCGGTCAGCCAGTTCAACCAGCTGTGTACCGGTAAGGGGGTTTTTAAGGAGGTCTATTTCCTGTACAGGCAGACCTTCTGCTTTAGCATAGGCCAGGGTTTGCCTGGCACGCGTACTTTTAGAACTGTAATAAAGGGTAATCTGGCGATCCGATGTGGCAATTTCTCCCATGACTATTGCATTTTATCTTTTGAATAAGCGGCTAACCCCTTTCTCATGGGGTTGTTTATAAATTTAGCCCAACCCCTGGCCGGGAAAAATGACCATTGTCATGTAGATCAGGTAAGCCGGAATGACAACCGTCATTTTGTTTCCTGCTGCTTTTTAATAGTTTCCTGCTTTAATCCCAACACTTAGCGCTATGAAATCCATATTGTATGCCACCGATTATTCGGACAATTCCATTCCCGCTTTCAAATTTGCCTGGAAGCTCAGTCAGAAGTTAAATGCACCTCTTTATGTCATTCATGTATTTGATATCTCGGCTACATTCATTAGTACTGTGAGCATTGCCTATGCAAGGATGGAAGAAGCTGCTTTTATGAAACACGCTGAAAAACTCCGTGAATTCTGTCTGGAACACCTCGATATTGAACCTGATAAAGAGAAATTGATTACCGTGGTGGCCGAGGGAAGTATCCCTTGTACCACGATTCTCGAGAAAGCAGAAGAGTTCAAAGCTGAAATGATCATTGCCGGCAAAACAGGAAGTTCTCTGGTCAAGGATCTTTTGATTGGCAGCACGGCGACCGGACTGATTGAAAAATCTTCAATCCCGGTGATGCTATTCCCCACATCCTTTGTTTCCGGCAATATCAAAACCATTGTATATGCCACAGCCTTTGAACAGGCCGACATATTCGCCATTCGCGATCTTGCCAGTTGGGCTTCCCTCTTTGGGGCAAGCCTGAAGGTTTTCCATGTATCTCCTCCTTCTGAATATGCCGGTGAGGATCAGATGGAGTGGTTTAAGGAGATGCTTTTCCAGAAAGTACAGTACAAACCTATTTCGTTCGAACTACGATTTGATGAGGATATTTTCGAATCGTTAACGGACTATCTCAGGCAGGAAAAAGCCGATCTCCTTGTGATGTTGGAACGCGAAGGACAACATCTCTTCAGCGGAATCTGGCACAGGGACCTGGTAAAACGGATGAAGGCCCAAATGGATATACCCTTACTCAGCATCCCAAAAAATACAGTGCATTCCCCGGAATATTCCTGATCGGGAAGGGGTATCCGCAGCTAAAGATATATCCAGAGATTTAGGCGGATTATGAAAAAGCGGATCTACATATTGATGTTTTTATCGGTGTGTACCTGCTATGTACCACAATCGTCACAGATCAGGGCCGGGATTGAGGCGCCTTTTTCGACATCTGTGGTGATGAAGGCACTGTTCTGTCAAAGTACTGGTTATAATCACGGCACACAGGCGGGAGATAATAATGTCAGAATGAATGCCGAGATTCAGGAGGCAGAAAACTGGTTTTCAAGAGGAAGCTCGTTTTGGGGCTATGGGTTCTGGTTCTTCCAGGTACTTTCTCACTTTCTGACCATCCTTGTATTAAATAGTTTATTTGGAAAGTTCTTTGCAAAGGTGAATCGTCTTGCTGGGGGTAATCCCTTAAGAACCCTTGGAATGGGCCTGCTCTATCTAATAGGGCTCCCCTTGATTGCCAGCTATAGTTTGCTGGCCCTTTTGGGCCTGCCCTTTGCTATATTGCTGCTGCTCCTTTTTGTGCTGAGCTTATGGTTGGGGGATTGCCTGGCCGCCCTGCTGGCTTGTCATTTTCTGAATTCCAGGAATGAGCGTTCCTGGAATTTCTGGACGGTTGTTTTGTTAAGCCTGGGAGTGGTTGTTGTGCTGGATCTCTTGCTGTTTTTTCCCATCCTGGGCATCTTATTATATCTGGCAGTACTGGCTTACACCTTTGGAACGCTGGCGAATATGGTGCTGCAATCAGCAAGTATCCGCGAATTACGGGCCAGCTTATTTACTTAAAATGAAGCATATTAAAAAATAGCCATATGATTACGGAAATAAAAAGAAATAAGGTCGATATCAGGCTCGAAAGAGTGGTGCTAAAGGGAATTTTGTCAATCCCCCAGGCTCCTGTGGGACTGGTGCTGTTCTCTCATGGCAGCGGCAGTAGCAGGTTAAGCACACGAAATAATTTTGTAGCCGAAGTACTGCAGAAGGAAGGAATAGCAACCCTGCTGTTCGACCTGCTCACTGAGGCCGAGGACCGGGACTATGCCATGCGTTTTGATATTCCTTTGTTGACGGAGCGATTGGT
>NZ_CEYNTP010000063.1:0-12516 GCF_982873095.1 Lentiprolixibacter sp.
CACAGGGGATGAAAGTCATTCTCCTCTGGTGCAAGTTCAGCGATGAAATAGGGATCATACGTGCGCTGGACTACGGGGATATCGATTTCTCTATCAATCCCCTGACGAACAGCCCTCAGCGGATGCAAAAATTCGAGGTTACGCAGCCCTTTTATATTTCCAATATAGGGGTGGCAATTACCACTTCGAGCCAGTCGCAATTCCGCATTTTTATCAACAACTTTTTTTCAGGCGCTTTTTTGAATATTGTCTTCTTACTACTGGTGATCCTCTTATTTTTTGGCACCCTGTTGTGGTTGTTGGAACGCAGGTATAACAAATATCAGTTCCGGCCGGGCTTTATGGGATTGCTGGATGGTCTGTGGTGGGCAGCGGTGACCATGACCACGGTAGGTTATGGGGATAAAGCACCCAAAACACCCGCAGGGCGGGCCATTGCCATTATTTGGATGTTTACAGCAGTGATCATCATCTCCAGTTTTACGGCCACCATAGCCTCAACGCTCACGGTGAATACCCTGGAAGCCAAAATAGAGAACCTGGCCGATCTCAAAACGGTTCCTAAAATTGGCGTGGTAGGGGCTTCGGAAAGTCAAGACTTTCTCTACGCAAATGATATAGTGCCCTATGAAACCTATCGCACCCCAATACAGGCCTTAAGAGCCCTGGCGCGGAATGATATCAATCTCTTAATGCACGACAAAATAAGCCTGGATTACCTGATTCGCACTAACCAGTTTGAGGGAAAAGTAAGGCTGCTGCCGATCGAGTTTGAGGATCGCTACCGCTGCTTTATGTTCCCAAAAGAACAGGCGGCTTTTGAGGCAATTAACAAAGGACTTATGGGATATATACAAGACCCGAAATGGAAACAACAGCTCCTCGATTACGGTGCCGCTAATCCATAGAACGATAATCTTCATCAGATGATCATACACAACTTTTCTGAGACCAATAGCCTGCTTAATCAATTTGTATCTGAATTACGCGATGTGAATGTCCAAAGGGATCCCATGCGTTTCAGAAGGAATATTGAACGTATTGGAGAGATCCTGAGCTATGAAATGAGCAAAACCCTGGGATACCGGGTGAGTACCGTACAAACCCCCTTCGGTCAAAAAACCATGTCGCTCCCGAACAACAACCTGGTGTTGTGTTCTGTATTGCGGGCAGGCTTACCTCTGCACCAGGGACTCCTTAATTATTTCGACAGGGCGGAGAACGCTTTTATCTCTGCCTACAGGCATCACCCGGAAGGAAAAGATGCCTTTGAGGTGATCGTGAAGTATTTTGCCGCGCCGGCATTGGGTGGAAAGATCCTGGTGCTTACAGACCCCATGCTGGCCACCGGGAAAACCCTGGAGAACGTCCTTAAAGCGCTCAAGACCCATGGAGAACCCCGTAATATCCATATTATTTCCGTAATAGGTTCCCAGGAAGGGGTGAATTATGTGCGGGAAGTATTTCCGGAAAACACACAGCTTTGGATCGCTGCCATTGATGATGAGTTAACTACAAAAGGATACATTATCCCCGGCATTGGTGATGCAGGGGACCTGGCTTTCGGAGTAAAATTGTAGACATCGCATACCGCACTGCAGAAGTGTGCTCTTCCCCTTACCAGTTTTGCAATAGCCTGATCTTATGATTTTTGGCGGTTTGTTCTGTAACAAAGGTTACCTCCTTTGGGTAACAATGGTTACGGTAATCAGGCCGACATCAGGGTAATTTTGGTGGAAATATTTGAGTATATGAAGAATTTCCATCTCCTGATCGTCCTGTTCCTGGGTGGCCTTTTGCAGGCCCAGGATACCGTTTTAATTTCCAAGGTAACGGTGCTGGAACAGGTGGAGAAACAGAATCTGAAGATCAAAATCACCGAGCAGGAAAAATGGTCCGCAAGGGGAAAGTACCGGCAAACAAATGCTTTGCTGCTGCCTACCATTAGTGTTACCCACACAGGGATATCCACTACCAACCCCCTTATGGCTTTTGGAACCCGACTCAACCAGCAAATTGTAACGGCGGCGGATTTCAACCCCGACCTTCTAAATGATCCCGAACAGATAGAGGATTTTGCTACCCGGGTGGAAGTCAGGCAACCCCTTTTGAATTTTGACGGATTTTCCCAGCGGAAAGCAGCGCGTGCCCAATGGGAGGCGGCCAGCTTTAATGCCGAACGCACCCAGGAATACATGGTGCTGGAGGTTGAGCAGGCGTATATGCAATTGCAACTCGCGTACAAGGCGGTAGCTGTACTTAAAAAAGCCAAAAAAACAGCACTGGAAAACCTCAAACAGGCACGGGATCAGTTTGATCAGGGGATCCTGCAAAAATCAGATGTGCTTGCGGTTGAAGTACGGGTCACCGAAATTACTAACCAGATGCAACAAGCCATCAGTAATGTGGAAAATGCCTCGAACTATTTGTCCGTATTGATGAACGACCCGGATTATCCCATTCTTAAGCCCACTGACGATCTGGTGGTGGAAGGTGCGGATACTGCTGTGGAATCGGTTTCAGAAAACCGAAAGGACATCCTTGCCATGGAAGCCGCTTCACGCGCCTATAAACAACAGTACCAGGCTGATAAGATGAACTTCCTGCCGAGGTTTAACGCCTTTGGTGTGTATGAGTTACACGATGACCAGGTGTTCAGGGGTGCGGCAGACGGTTACCTCATTGGAGCTGAATTACAATGGAATATCCTTGAAGGTACAAAGCGCTTTGGTAAAGCCCAGGAAAGCAAAGCCAACTATGAAAAATCCCGCCTGGAACTGGCGGAGTATAAAGCAAACAGTCAGGTAGAGCTGAAGAAAGCCAGGCGTATGCTTCAGGATGCAAAACGCAGCCTGGAGCTTACTACCCTGGCCATGGAACAATCCCGGGAGGCCCTTCGCATCCGTACGAACCGCTATAACCAGGGATTGGAAAAGACAGCAGACCTCCTCGCTGCGGAAGCCCAGTTCGCACAAAAAGAATTGGAATACTACAGCACTATATATCAACACAACTATACCCGCGCCTATGTGGAGTTTTTAACTAAAGGCTAACAGGGAGACAAAAATTAAAAAGAAAGCAGCATGAAACTAAGAAGCATAATAGTAACAAGCCTGGCCACAATGGCGTTAGTGAGTTCTTGTGGTGATGGAAATCAAGATAAACCAGCTGAGGATTCCGCGGCTATCCCGGTGCAAGTTAGCAGCCTGACCCCGTCTGGGGGCACCTCTGACGTACAGGTCAGCGGACGGCTGGAAGCCCTGCAAAGTGCAAACATCAGTACCCGGATAATGGGCTATGTACAACGCTTGCGGGTACAGCCAGGGGATAAGGTGAAAAAGGGAAGTATCCTGGTAGAGATCAACAGCGCAGACATTTCTGCAAAACAAGCACAGGTCAGGGCGAACATTATCGCTGCAGAGGCCGCCTTTTCCAATGCTGAAAAAGACTATAAACGTTATACAGCGCTCTACGAATCCCAAAGTGCCTCCCAAAAAGAAATGGACGACATCTCGGCCCATTATCAAATGGCGAAGGCACAACTCGAAGCGGCCCGGCAAATGGAACAGGAAGTACAGGCACAGCTGGCTTATGTACGGATCAAATCCCCATTTGATGGGGTAGTGACCAACACCTTTGTCAAAGATGGTGACCTCGCCCACCCAGGGCGTCCCCTGCTGGAGGTTGAGTCGCCAGACCAGTTTCAGGTGGTGGCCATGGTGCCGGAATCAGAAATAAGTGAGATATCAGCAGATATGGAAGTGAAGGTTAACCTGAAATCATTGGGTAAATGGGTTGCCGGAAGGGTCTCTGAGGTGAGCAGCTCCTCGAAGAATACCGGAGGGCAGTACCTGGTAAAGGTGGTCCTGCAACACGTTGAGGATGCTTTTAAATCCGGCATGTATGCTACTGTGGTCTTCCCGGTTGAGGAACCTGGCAGTGTAACGACCTTCCGGATTCCCTCAGATATCATCGTTCGCCGTGGCCAGCTTTCCGGGGTGTACACGGTTTCTTCCCAGGACAAGGCGTCCCTTCGCTGGCTCAGGCTGGGAAATGTAGTCGGCGATAGTGTTACCGTGCTGTCCGGACTTAATGCACAGGACCGGATAATCTATTCGGCAGAAGGGAAATTGTTTAATGGGGCCAGGGTACAGGTACAATAATGTACGCAGATTGCTCTTAACCAAAAAGTAGCTCAATTAGCATGAAAGAAGGAATAGCAGGAAAGATCGCCAGGGCGTTTATCGGCTCAAAACTCACGGTATTACTCATGATCGTCTTTATGGTGATCGGGGTTTACAGTTCTTTTTTAATCCCCCGGGAAGAAGAGCCGCAGATTGATGTGCCCATGGCTGATATTTTTGTCGGTTACCCGGGTGCAAGCCCCACCGAAGTTGAATCGCGAGTGGTAAAACCACTTGAAAAACTGATTTCTAATATCAAAGGGGTAGAATATGTGTACTCTACCTCCATGGAGGAAAAGGCACTGGTGATCGTGCAGTTCTACGTAGGAGAGGATATCGAGCGCTCCTTTGTAAAACTGTATAATGAGATCAATAAACACATGGATATCATGCCCAGTGGGGTCACCTTTCCCCTGGTCAAAACCAGGGCGATAGACGATGTTCCCATATTGGGCCTTACCCTCTGGAGCAATGACTACGATGACTACCAGCTTAGGCAGATAACACAGGAATTGAGGCATGAAATTGAAAAGGTAGATGACGTATCGGCCACGACTGAAATAGGTGGGCGTACAAGGCAACTTCGGGTGTTGCTGGATAAAGAGAAGGCCGCAGCCAGCGGATTGGATTTCCTTTCGGTTGCCCAAATGATACAAACCAGTAACCAGCAATTATCCAGTGGTACCTTTAACAGGAATGATACAGAATATACCGTAACCACGGGCGAATTCCTGAGGTCCCGGGAAGATGTGGAGAACCTGGTCGTGGGGACACAGGACAACCGGCCGGTCTATCTGAAACAGATCGCCTCAGTGCTGGATGGTCCGGGGCTTCCCACCAATTACGTAAATTTTGGATTTGGTGCTGCAAGCGCAAGGCAGACGGACTATCCCTCGGAATATCCGGCGGTGACCCTGTCTATTGCCAAGCGCAAGGGAGCCGATGCCATGAAGATCTCAGAGCGTATCCTGGAAAAGGTAGATCATTTAAAGACCAACCTTATCCCTGATGAAGTTCAGGTTGAGGTAACCCGTAATTACGGGCAGACGGCTTCACAGAAAGTATCGGAACTGCTCATGCACCTGATCGGCGCCATTATTGCCGTAACCTTCGTGGTGATGCTGGCGATGGGCTGGAGGGGAGGCTTAGTGGTGTTCCTTTCTGTCCCCATCACGTTTGCCCTCACCTTGCTGAGCTACTACATGCTGGATTATACGCTGAACCGCATTACCCTTTTTGCACTGGTCTTTGTAACTGGTATTGTGGTGGATGATTCCATTATCATTGCCGAGAACATGCACCGCCATTTCAAGATGAGGCGTTTACCCTTCCGACAGGCGGCCCTATACGCGATTAACGAAGTAGGGAACCCCACCATTTTGGCTACTTTTACCGTTATTGCCTCGGTGCTGCCCATGGCATTTGTTTCCGGGCTAATGGGCCCCTACATGTCGCCCATGCCCATTGGGGCGTCTATTGCCATGATCCTGTCGCTCTTTGTGGCACTCACGATTACGCCCTACCTGGGGTACCTGTTTTTAAGGGAGAAAGAAGAGAAATCCGAGGCGGATAGCGAAGAAGCCCAGAAAGAATCCCTGGTATACAGAATATATGAGAGGTTCGAGAAGCCCCTTATCGAAAACAGGAAGATCCGCTGGAGTTTTCTGGGGGTTACCTTCTTCCTGCTCCTGGCTTCCATTGGGCTCTTCTTCACCAAAACGGTGGCAGTAAAAATGCTGCCCTTTGACAACAAGAACGAGTTCCAGGTGGTTATCGATATGCCTGAGGGAACTACACTTGAGCGCACTGCTGCAGTAGCTAATGAAGTTTCCCAGTACCTGGCCACACAAGAACAGGTAGTCAATTACCAGAGTTACGTGGGTACTTCGGCGCCTATAACATTTAATGGACTTGTTAGGCATTACGATTTACGGGGAGGCAGTAATATGGCTGATATTCAGGTCAACCTCGTAGATAAGCACGACAGGAGCGAGCAAAGTCACGATATTGCCAGGGGGGTAAGGGAAACCATACAGGAAATAGGTCGCCCTTACCAGGCAAATATCAAGATCGTTGAAGTACCACCGGGGCCACCCGTACTCTCCACCATAGTTGGGGAAGTATATGGTCCCAATTACGACGAACAAATTGCCCTTGCCAATCAGGTAGTAGAATTGCTTGAAGACACCCCTGATGTGGTGGATATCGACTGGATGGTGGAAGCGGATCAGACGCGTTTCAACTTTGTCACGGACAAGGAGCGAGCTATGCTCAACGGGGTATCCCCGGAGCAGATTACGCATACGCTGAGGTTTGCCCTGGCCGATCAGGCGATTACCAATCTGTATGACGAAAAGGCTGCAAAACAAGTGCCTCTTGTGCTGACCCTGGATGAGAAAGACAGGTCTGGCACTTCAGCACTGAAACAGCTTAATATTAAGTCACAGGCGGGCCATCTGGTACCTGTAAGTGACGTCACCCTATTAAAAGAGACCTTGAGCCCCAAAAGTATCTACCGCAAGAATCAAAAGCGTGTGGTTTATGTGCTGGCCGATATGGCGGGGGAGCTCGAAAGCCCTGTATATGCGATACTGGGTATGACCGACAAATTAAAAGAGCTGGAGCTGCCGGCTGGTTATTCCATAGATGAACTATACATTCAGCAACCGGAATACGAAGATGATTTTACGGTAAAATGGGATGGGGAGTGGCAGATCACCCTGGAAGTATTCAGGGACCTGGGCATTGCCTTTCTCGGTGTGATCATCATCATTTATATCCTGATAGTAGGCTGGTTTCAGAATTTTAAGGCGCCTGTGGTTATGATGGTGGCCATCCCCCTGTCCCTTGTTGGGATTGTGCTGGGGCACTGGTTGCTGGATGCCTATTTTACCGCTACCTCATTTATAGGGATGATTGCCCTGGCGGGAATTATGGTGCGTAACTCTGTACTGCTGATCGATTTCGTCAACCTCCGGGTGTCTGAAGGGGTAGCCCTGAAACAGGCGGTAATTGAAGCCGGGGCGGTACGGACAACCCCTATCCTCCTAACGGCCGGAACTGTGGTGATCGGGGCCTTTGTTATCCTCTTTGATCCCATATTCCAGGGACTTGCCATATCGCTTATGGGAGGAACCATAGCGTCTACCGTGCTGACGTTGCTGGTGGTACCCCTTGTATATTATATGATTGAATCTAAAAAACACAAAGCATGAAACTAGTCATTGTCACTGTTGTTGAACAGTTCGAAGCTGAAGTCCTGCGTCTTTTTAAAAAAGCCGGCATTGAACAGTTCAGTGGATCTGATATCGACGGCTATCAAAACCAGGGCTCATTGCTTAAAGCGGCGAGCTGGTTTCCAGGTACAGGTGGCGGAGTGGAATCCAGTCTCTTTTTCTCTTTCACTGAGGAAGAAAAAATCGATTCCTTATTCCTCCTGATCGAGGAATTCAATACCCGCTTGGAGACCGAAAATCCCATGCGGGCAGTGGTCTTGCCCATCGAAAAATTTATTTAAAAATCATACAGATGAAAAACAGAATTGTACGCGCGGTTGCCGGAAGTTTTATTTTGATCAGCCTTGTCCTGGCGGTATACGTCAATCAGAACTGGTTGTGGTTTACCGGGTTTGTAGGCCTGAACCTTCTTCAATCCTCCATTACACGTTGGTGCCTTATGGACGATATCCTTTCAAAACTTGGGGTAAAGGACTAAGGGGAGTCGCGGGAAGCCCACTATTACAGACTAATAACTTTTTATAACTTTTGGTGTAAGTTTTTCAGTCAAAATCCTACTTTTATAGCCGCGATAATCGAAGATTTCTGAATTGATATGAGTGAGCAAATAGAAAGGATTAAAACACTTATTATTGGATCCGGACCAGCCGGATATACCGCTGCTATCTATGCAGCCAGGGCAGATCTCAAACCCGTAGTATATACGGGTATGGAACCTGGCGGTCAACTTACCACTACCACGGAAGTGGACAATTTTCCAGGCTATCCCGAAGGAATAGACGGGCCTACCATGATGGTGCAATTGCAGCAGCAGGCAGAACGTTTTGGTACGGATGTGCGCATTGGAATGGTCACAGCTGTTGAATTAAGCGATGAGGTAGGGGGGATCCATAAGGCCACGATCGACAATGATAAGGTTGTGGAGGCGGAAACAGTGATCATTTCCACCGGGGCTTCAGCCAAATACCTCAACCTTCCCAGCGAACAGCGTTTAAGGGGAGGGGGAGTGTCTGCCTGTGCGGTATGTGACGGTTTCTTTTACAAAGGACAGGACGTTGCCATAGTAGGAGGTGGAGATACCGCTGCTGAGGAGGCCTCCTATCTCGCGAACATTTGCAACAAGGTAACCATGCTGATACGAAAGGATTATATGCGGGCCTCGAAAGCCATGCAGCATCGGGTGAATAAGCTGCCCAATGTGGAGATCCGTTTCAATACAGAGGTGGATGAGGTACTTGGCGACCAGGTAGTGGAAGGTGTCAGGGTAGTGAACAACAAAACCGGGGAGAAAGAGGACATCGCTATAACCGGGTTATTCATTGCTATTGGCCATACCCCGAATACGGGGATCTTCAAAGGTCAGTTAGACATGGACGAAACCGGTTATATCATTACAAAAGGCAAGTCTACCAAAACGAATAAGCCTGGTGTTTTCGCATCCGGGGATGCCCAGGACAAGGAATACCGTCAGGCCGTTACCGCGGCCGGAACGGGTTGTATGGCGGCACTGGATGCCGAAAGGTACCTTGCTACGGTGGAGACCCCGGAAGAGGTTTCCTAGAAATAAAAAAACCGCTGTTTTTTACAGCGGTTTTTTCTTGAGCTTATTTGATTAGTCGATCCTTTTGTAGTTTTCAGAAAAAGTTCGGTTGCCTTCTTCGTCATACGAGATCTGGCTATAAGAATCATCTGTTAGTTGGAGCTCAAACCGGAAAACGCTCAGCGTATCCAGGGCTTGCATCATTTGGTAATCTCCAAATTCAATGGTTTCTATAAGCTCTGTTTGGGTAATACTATAGGAGCCAAACCCAAAGCGGCCGATGGTGTCATTGGGGTTGGTTCGAGACCACATGATCTTGCCGTTGTAGAACATTTTAATTTGCCTGTATCCTTCTGGCAAACTTACTGTATCCGTTACTTCCTGATTGTCATAGTTATAAAAGCTCACCTGTTCCCATGTGCCTTCTATGGAATGCATGTTATCTGGTGTTGAGGTTGTGGTTGCCGTTCCCGCAAAAAGGATAAGCATGAGGAAAACCATTCCAATAAATTTTTTCATGGCCGTGTTATTTATCGTTGCACTTCATTTATTGATAAAAGTTACAAAAATTTTGTTAAATCCTGACAAGATTCCTGTAAATTCAGGGCCTATCAAAATAGGCGTTGATACTCCGTACAAGCCTGTCAATTTCAGGGAACTCATGGGCCGCTGTGATTACGATACGACTGGTAGGTGCTTCTGCTTCGCTGGGATAATGGAAATGGGTCACTACTATCCCCTGTTCTTTGAGATAGGTGCTGAGTCCCGGTTCCTGATAGCTATATGCGGGATGACCAGGAATGAAGTCAAAGGGCTGGGTGGTAGATAAGCCAGTAACGAAACGCTCTATGTTTGCCCTGAGTCGCTTCCTGGCTGTGTCCTGGAGGGCCCAGCTCTGCGTCAGGGTGGCTAATCCTGCAGGGGAGGCCGGACTCGCGGCACCAAAACGCACGGTTTTTTTCAATCGGGTTACAAGGCCCTCTGGCCCAAGAACGGCCCCTGCCGGGATCCCAATTGCCTTCCCCAGTGAAAAGCAACTGAGCAGCGCTTTCGGGCCAAGGGCCTGCAAAACAGAATAAGCCCCGGTCCCTTCACTTCCCAGGATCCCGAATCCATGGGAATCATCGGCAACCAGGATACACTGCTCTAATGGGAGGTTTTGTAAGGCTTCAAAGCCGGGGAAACAAGCCGCATCATCTTCCAGGGTGTCCATAAGAATAACCGGAGTAGCAGGATCTTGACTTTTTAGATGGGCCATTAATGCTGCCTCAAGAGCGGGGAAGTCTGGATAACAGCTTTGTCCGTCATTCAGTAGCGCTGCATGACAGCCCGGAGCACAGAAAACAGCATATTCACTTGAGTTAAAATGAGAGGCAAGCAACTGCCCTGCGAGGTATCCGGAGGATAGGGTGAGGGCTGCTTCTGCTCCTGTTTTGGTACTCAGCATGGCCTCAGCCTGGTCATATATGGTGATTCTTAGGTTGGCATTTCTGGATGCCCCATAATGCGTACCATACCGCTTTAAATTTTGAATATATAGTTCCTGAAAGTCCGGATTTTGTTGGAGGCCCAGGTAGGCGGTCCCCCCGAAATAGAGGTAAGATTTCCTATTGAGGGTAATTCGCGTTCCAGGAAAATGGTTGATGTAGTCTGTCATGCCAGGAGTCTAACGCCGCTTCCCCCCGTTTTGGGAAAAATAATTTTGGCATCCGGGGTGATGCGTACCCCTTCTGCAATATCCTCTGCAAGCAGCAGCGCCCCATCCATGTCTACATAATCGAGTTGCGGGAGCAGCTGGGCAATAGCCGATATTCCTACTGTGGATTCGGTCATGCATCCAACCATGACCTTTAGTCCCAGGGATTTGGCTTTTTTTATCATCCGCAGGGCAGGGGTGAGGCCCCCGCATTTGGTGAGCTTGATGTTGATCCCATGGAAGTGGAGCGCACAGGCATCCACATCGGATTCCACAATACAGCTTTCATCTGCAATGATAGGGAGTTCACTATGATGAGCCACCAGTTCCATGCCTTCCCAGTCGTCTGCCTTCAAAGGCTGCTCCAGGAATTCTACCCCCAATTCTTTCAGGGCTGCGGCATTGGCAATGGTTTCCTTGGCTGTCCAGGCGCAGTTCGCATCAACCCGGAAGGTGGCGTTGGTATGTTTGCGCAATTCCCTGATGATCTCCAGGTCGTGATCCGTCCCAAGTTTGACCTTGTACAGGGGCCAGGGCTTTTCCTTTATTTTGCCCACCATCTTGTCCACGGTATCCAGACCAATGGTGTAATTGGTGGTGGGGTAGTTACTGAGGTCCGTACCCCAAATTTCATATAGCGGTTTGCCTAAGAGCTTTCCGTAGAGGTCATGTGCAGCCAGGTCCAAAGCGCAAATACTGAAATTGCTCAACCCACTGCTGGCCAAAAACTCGTGGAATAGCTCGGGTTTAGTAAAATCAAAAGCCTCAATTTCTTCACGGAGGTTTTCGATCTCTGTATGCATGCTCTCCAGGGTGATCCCGTAATACGGGTTGGAAGTTGCCTCACCGTAACCTGTTTTACCATCGAGGGAGAGGGCAACGATCAGGCTGTCCTGAGAATCGTATGATTCCCGTGAGATACCAAAGGTGTGCTTTAGTTTCAGGGTGTAAGGCTTCAGCTCAAGCTCCATGGAAGTTGTTTGTTACGAATATAGCCAATTCCGGGAATCACAAAATAAAAATCCGGGCACTGGGCCCGGATTCAGGGGAATAGGTTGCGAATCAGGTATGGAAAAGTAGCATCGTTATAGGTTTCACCCGGATTCGTGGTGGTTACCCCCTAGTATTTTCTTACACTGCCGGAAACCGATTTGTTCTTTTTAACGCTGGCTTCCCCGGTGTATTTGATATCCGCCCCGCTGCTGGCATCTGCTACCAGTTGTTCGGAAACATTAACCCGGATATCCGCCCCACTGCTGGCATCGGCCTCACAGGTTTTCACCTCAAACTCCCCAGCCCGGATATCGGCCCCGCTGCTGGCGTCGGCATACAGGGTGTTAGCTGCCCCACTGATCCGGATAGAGGCACCACTACTGGTATCCGCATAGACCATGTCTGCGTTAAGTTGTATACGCAAGTCTGAACCGCTGGAAGCGTCCAGGCTGATCTCATCCGCCTCTATGCGCTCGCGGGTTATGAGGTCTGCGCCACTGGAGGTGCTGAGTGCAGTGATCTCTGGCAGGGTCACATAGATCTTCTTGGTAGCCCTTCCGATATTTTCGATGGCGTGGATTCTAAGTTTACCGTTCTTGATATCCGTACCGATCAGGTCGATAATATTCTCATCGGCTTCTACAAGGATTTCGAAATCCCGGTCTTGTGTCACATAGACATCCAAACCTTCAGCCGCAGAGATCACCGTGAATTCTTCGGTAACTTCCCGCCGGTCTTCAGCGATAATACCGTTTCCCCGCTTTCCGGCCCCCCAGTTCATATCGAAGACACAGGAGGAAAGGAACAGTGCCATTATAACGGCGATTGCGATTCTTGCTAGTGTTGTCAGGAGTGATGTTGTTAGAT